>CAZISF010000009.1:32485-52033 GCA_964541915.1 uncultured Caulobacter sp. | reverse complement strand
GTCGCGGCGTTCCTGTCGGGCCCCCTCAACGGCGTACCCGCCGACGTGGCCGCGATCGCCGCCCGCTGACGACGCCCCCCTGAAAGCGTTGCGACGGTTCGCAGACGCTGGCGTGCGCGTCATCGAAGGGGGTGCTGGCGACCCGGAGTTTGATAGGGAGTTCGGTGGGCCAGCAAAGTGGGCCCAAGACGTTCGGGACGAGCGCAAGAGACTATTGGAGGCCATCGTCGGATCAGCCATCGGCGTCATCTTGCTCATCTACAGTCGAGGCGGCTGGACGTTCTGGCTATTCGCCGCATTCACGGCGTTCTTTGCCGTATCGATCCCTTGGCGTCTGTTCGGGTGGCGCGTGGCCATCTCCAACCGGCGGCGCTGGAGAGCCCACCACCCAAAGCGGACATTGGCCTTTGGGCGCTTTCCTCTGATCCCCCTGTGTGAAATTGGTGATATTGTGAAGGTGGTCGAAGAGTGGGAAGCGGTAATGGAATGACCGACGCCGAAGAAATGGCCCAACGTCTCAGTCGGCTAATGACTGGCCTCAGTAATTCTCTTCGGATGGAGTAGTCATGACACAAAGTTTCAGCCACGCGTGTCCAACAGAGGCAGTCACGCCGTCCGATGCATCTCATTTCTTCGGATTTTACGATATATGCCCGTGGAGCTCCGACGACACGGAATTGCTTCTGCTGCGCTTTCCAGAACCTTTGGAAGGTCATCCGGACGGCACAAACGTAGCCGATGTTTGTGTATGGAATCCTCAAGACAACACAATAGAGAAGATTGGCGAGACGGTTGGGTGGAATCTTCACCATGGAGCGCGGCTGCAATGGATGGCAGACGGCAACATCCTTTTCAACGACTGCGATCAAGGCAGGGAGTGCGCCCGAATTGTCTCTCGGGCTGGTGAGGTATTGAAAGTCTTGCCCATGGGCGTTGCCACGCTTTCGCACGACGGCAAAGTCGGCATATCTCCTTCGTTCGGCCGCCTGGGAAGATATTACGCACCCTATGGATACAAGGGTGCGACATCGCCTGGGATTGACGATCCGCACCCAGCCGATGATGGAATTTGGTCGATAGACATCCTTACCGGAAAAACGAGGCTGCTTTTTTCGCTTGCCGACTTGGCGAAAATCGCAGGCTATCCAAGAGGGTCTGTTCAATATGTCAGCCACCCATCTTTCAATCCTAGCGGCACGCAATTTGCTTTTGTTCACACGTTTACGACGACGGACGAAACCTATTTCAGAAGATTGTATGTAGCCAATTCCGACGGAGGCGATCTCAGAGTCCTATGGTCAGAAAAGGTCGGGCATTTCGATTGGTACGACGACGAAACGCTGATTGTGTGGGGGCGTGCCTCGGGGGTTATGAGGGCGCTGAAGAGGCGTGACTTTTTTCGCCATCCCTTGATGCGACAACTGATTTCAATGGGTCGGCGCTGGCAAGGACCAGGGCGTAATGCGCTTTTTTCCGAGGGCCTCTACCTCCTGAGAACTGACAGTTGTACCTCTAGGCGGATAGCAACGAAGACAATCCCACTGGATGGGCATTATTCGAAGCATCCCCGCCTCAATATAATGCTGGGAGATACCTATCCGGATGAACAAAATCTGCTGAGTTTGTTCGTCTATTCATTCGATACTGACACTCGAGTCAACGTAGCTACCTTCAATCACGGTGTTACGGCCAAGGGCGACGAGTATCGCTGCGACCTGCATCCCAGGTTCAACAAGGCAGGAACAAAAATAGCTGTTGATGTGTGCGAAGCGGGCACGCGCCGGCTCGCCATCGTGGGCGTGGCAAGTGCTATCTCCTTGTTGACGAATTAGCTATAAAGCACTTGCGAGCGGTGGCGTGATTACTAGTCTCGCTCCGTTTGTCGAGCGCCACTCGCGCTACGTGATGCTGGTCAAGGTTGCCGAGCAGTCCCCAACGGGACTCCAATGTCAGGTTCTATCCACTAGCGGCCCCCTAAAGCGGGCCTGAAGTGGGCCCAAGAGTGGGGCCTGGGTGAGGAATCCAAAAATAATCAATAATATCAACATGCGGTGGCGGACGGGGTGACCTACAAACTTCGAACCGTGGGCGTTCGGCAGCGTCCGCCAATGACCTATTTTTCCTAGTAATTTCAACGTCATTAGATGGTGTATGCGCCGCTATCGTTCGCCCATGCCCTTGCGTGTTCACCCACAATCGCCCATTATTTGTAGGAAGGACTGTTGGAGAATGAGGCCATGGCCCGTGTCACGGGGCGTTTCACCAAGCTTGGGCTAGACCAGGCTGCGAAGATAGCCGGCCTGCATGGCGACGGTGGCGGCCTTTACCTCGCTGTCGCCGCTCCCCCCTCGAATGCGTGTTCGTGGGTGTTCCGCTACATGATCAATCGGCGGGCTCGGACGATGGGCCTTGGCCCGTATCCCGAGATCACCTTGGCCGAAGCGCGGGCAGCCGCCGCAGAGGCCCGCCGGCTGAAAGCCCATGGGAACGACCCCTTGGCGCTCAAGGAAGCCGCGAAGGTCACTGAGAGGATTGAGGCGGCCAAGGCCATGACCTTCAAGGAATGCGCGGTCGCCTACATCAAGGACCACCGGGCGGGATGGAAGAACCCGAAATCTGCTGACCAATGGGAGGCGTCGCTCGCCACCTATGCATACCCTATCATCGGCCCGCTGCCGGTCGGGGCCGTCGATACGGGCCTCGTGATGAAGGTGCTCAAGGCGGAAGTGCGAGACGCCGGCAAGGACCCGGAACCCTTCTGGACCGCGAGGCCAGAGACCGCCTCGCGGGTGCGGGGCCGTGTGGAAGTGATCCTGGATTGGGCAGAAACGAATGGCTATCGGGAGCCGGGCAAGAACCCCGCGCGGTGGAAAGGCCATCTCGACAACAACCTGCCCCGCACGTCGAAGGTCCGGGCGGTGGTTGGTCACCCGGCCCTGCCCCTCGATCAAATGGCCGCGTTCACGGCTGACCTAAGAGCCCGGCCAGGCTCCGCCGCTCGCGCGCTCGAATTCGTCATCCTGACCGCGACGCGGACCACCGAAGTGCGCGAGGCCCGATGGTCCGAAATCGACCTGGAAAAGGCGCTCTGGACTATCCCGGCCGCCAGAATGAAAGGCGGCCGGGAGCATCGTGTTCCGCTCTCCAAGCGCGCGGTGGAAATCCTGGCCGACCTCCGCCAGGACGACGCGCGGGGCGAGTTCGTGTTCCCAGGCGGCAAGACCGGCAAGCCCTTGAGCAACAACGCCATGCTGGCGCTTCTGGAGCGGATGGCGCGTGGCGATCTGACGGCCCATGGGTTCCGCTCAACCTTCCGGGATTGGTGTGCGGAGAGCGGCATTCCCCGCGACCTCGCAGAGGTCTGCCTCGCCCATGCGATCACCAGCAAGGCGGAGGCCGCCTACCTGCGGTCGGACGTGCTGGAGCGCCGCCGGCCGGTCATGCAGTCCTGGGCAGACTTCTGCGCAGGCGTGAAGGCGAGCAACGTGACGCCGATGCAGAAGGCGGACGCGGCGTGATCAACGCCCAAGCGGATCAAGAGGCGGCGGCTGAGGCCTCGTTCCGGGCTGTATCCGAATACGTCGCGAAAGAGCTTGGCCGGCCGAAATGGACTCGGTCACCCTCCGAGGCGGTGAACGCTCTTTTGGGCCCGTCCTCGCCGGCCCATCTATCCGCAGTCGTGCTCACGAATTATCACGCGTTCCGCAGGACGCTGGGCGAACCAACCGCATCGAGAATAGTCGAGTTGGCCACTCCGCGCTTCAGAGGCGCGGGCCGGCCCAGTGATCCTTGCCAGCGCGCTGCAAGCCTCGTCAGGAAGGCGCTAAAAAGGACCGTCAGGCACCGCCCCATAACGTGGCGCGCGCACATGCTCGCCATCACCTACGAGACCTTTGAAGCCATGCACTTGCAGATCGGCCGGCCCTTCAACGTGTCGATTTTCGCCCGGCTCGTGGCGACGAACGAACATGGGCATTTTGACTGGTATGATGGAAGCCGGCGAGAGCACAGCGTCAGGAAACAGCTGGCGCTGATATGGCCGGGCGGCCTGACAAGATCGAATAGAACTAAACGGGCGAGCCCATAATTCCGAGTTAGTTCTCAACCGTCGCCCCCCTCAATCGACCGTGGTCTCTGACGGACAGCAGCAATCCCGCTGTGTCACTCACGGATAGCCACATGGCCGATATCGAAGACACCGCCGCGCCCGTTGGGGCGTTCGGCATTTCCCAATTCTGCCGCACCTACGGGATCGGCCGGACGTTCTGCTACAGCGAGATAGCGGCCGGCCGGCTGAAGGCTCGAAAGGCAGCGAACCGCACCTTGATCCTTCGCAGTGAAGCGGAACGGTGGGCGAGGTCGCTGCCCGCGATGTCGGCCGCCCGATGATCGCGCCCGCCAATGCTGGCGGCCGGCCCCGCTTCTACCGCTACTCCATCGCCGAGATCGCCGCCCGGCCGTCGCCACGGGTCCTTGTCGCCAACGCCATCGAGAGCGCCAACCTGATCGCTGCCGCCGGGGACATCCGGTTCTGGCAGAGCGCCGCCGCGATCCTCGGGGATGGCGTCCTCCTCTTGGAGGATCGTGACGGCAGGCTGCGGACCAGATCGGCGTTGATGAGGAAGGCCATCGCCCTTCGCCGCTCATTGCCCGCGCACGTCGCGCCCGCCGTCATCATCTACTGCGGCCGGAACGGGGAGAACTGGGCATGGTTCGCCGGTGTGGCAAGCGTCGTCGCCGAAGCGTTCAGCCCCACCGCCGCTCGGGTGATCAAGCTTCGAGCCCACATTAACTGGAACAACGTGCTCCGCATCCGCAAGGGCAAGCTGGTTCTGGAAGCCGCGACACCCCCTTTCCCCTCCTGAAACACCAAGACCGCCGGGCCTGGAGGACCGGGAGGTCAGGACGATTGGACGCCCATGACAACCGCCAAAACCAGGGGTTCAGACCCCGACCCGTTGACGCTTCGCAGCGCCTTGCTGGCCAACCTCTATGAACCGCTGCCCGTGCGCGGGAAGGCCGCCGTCGCCGATGGCTGGGCGGCCGGCGAGCTGACACCCGAGCGCCTGGCGCGGGACACCGCCGCCCACCCCCAGGCCACGAACACAGGCCTCCGCACGGGCGCGCTCGTAGGGGTGGATATTGATGTTGAAGACGAGCGCGAGGCCGCCGCGATCAAGGCCCTTGTCGAGGAAGTATTGGACCCCTCTCCGCTTGTCCGCGTTGGTCGCAAGGGGATGTTGATCTGCTACCAGAACCCCGATCCCATCCGAAAAATCACAGTCGGAAGCAGCGACCGGACCAAGGTCGAGATCATGGGCGTCGGGCAACAGGTGGTGGCCTATGGTATCCACCCCGACACTCGCCGGCCGTATGAGTGGATTGGAGAGGCGGACCCCGTCACCTGTCAGCTCGATTGGCTGCCCGTCGCCAGGCCGGCAGCGTTGCGCGACCTGGCCGGACGGATTGCCACCCTGTTGAGCGAGCGCCACCCGCACGTGCGGGTCACGGGCGACACGGGCGAAGCCTCGTCATCGGCGGCCGATGAACTGTCGTCGGTGGCTGGCGTGCCCCTGCCCCCAGAGGAAATTCGGGCCCGGTTGTTCGCTTGCGAGGCGGCCTGCGACCGTGAGGCGTGGCGCGATCTGGCGGCCAGCCTTCGAGCAACCCCTTGCTCCGATCCGGCTTTCGACCGGCGGGCGCTGTTTGTCGAGTGGTCGCGCGGTGGGGGCGAGACCTACATCGGCGACGAGGATTGCGAGACCATTTTCGACACCATGCCGCCGAAGGCGGGCGGCCTTGGCGCGGGGACCTTCATTCAACTGACCAATTCGGCCGGCTATCGCGGCCCCACCGTGGGCAAGAACGACCAAGCGCCGGCAGAGGTGTTCGGGGACGCCCTCGCCGGGCTTGTTCTGCCTGCAACGGCCGCCTCCGAATGCGTGTCAGTATATCCGCGTCCAAAGTCCGCGACTGAGCTGGCGTCAGGCGTGTTCCCCCGTGCGCAATACGCGCTCGCGAACTTCCTGCTCCAGCGGCATGTGAACCTGCTCTATGGCGATGGCGGCACGGGCAAAACGCTGCTTGCGCAACACATGGCCGTCGCGCTCGCGGCCGGCGTCCCCTTGTTCGGACAAGCCACGATGCAAATGCCCGTCCTCATGATTTTGGCGGAGGACGACGACGGGGAGACCAAGGCCCGCCTGGAGGCCATCGCGGGCATGATGGGTTTGAACTTGGCTGACCTTCCAATCACCGCGTGGTGTTTGCCTGGATATGACGCGAACATCGCCCGCGTCCGGGACGATGGCACATGGGATGCTGGCCCATTCATGGAGCCGTTGCGCGCGGAGCTGGCGCGCGCGGGCCCGTGTTTCCTGGTCCTGGACACCGTCAGCGATGTGGCCGCGCTCGACGAAACCAAGCGTCTGCCGGTGAACACCCTTTGCAAAGTCGTGCTCACCGGGCTCTGCCGGGAATTCGACGCGACGGTGCTGGTCAACGCGCACCCGAGCAAAGCGGCCATGGCGGACGGATCGGGATACGCGGGGTCCACCGCCTGGAACAACGCGGTTAGAAACCGGCTGACATTTGAGCGCCCCAACGCCAACAGCCGCCAGCGCATCTTGAAGGTCGCCAAGGCCAACTACGGTCAGGAAGCCCAGCTTGAGCTGAAACAGATTGGCCTCACGTTCATGCCGATGGCGGAGGCCGGCCAAAGCGAGGCCGAGGAAATCGCGGCCGTCCTGGAGACCACCCTCGATCTCATTGATCAGGGCATCGCCGTTGTCCGCGCCAACGGCTCCGGCCAGAAGCCCGCCGACGTGGCAAAGGCCGTGTTGGCGCGATGCGGCCTGGAGATCGCGCCTCGCCGCGTGCTCGACCACCTCAGCACCCTGGAGCGCCAGGGCCGCCTCAGATACCGCGACGGCGGCAACAAGACACGCGGTCAGCGTGCCGGGTTCTGCCGCCCCGAGGGCAAATAGGTGTCGCAAGCTCTGTCGCAAGCGCGTCGCAAGCCCTGCCGCAAGCCGTCGCAACGGACGCGGGTGGATCTCAGCGGACGTCGCGAAGTGTCGTGTCGTATCCCCCATACCCCAGGAGCTTGCGACAGGCCTTGCCGGCCATCACGCTCAGCAACTTGCCCCCTCGAAGGGGCGGAGCGTCTAGTGAATATGTCCGGCGGTAATTTGTGTATGGGCAACCTGACAGCCGAATTTCAGGCGACCGGTGCTGAAAGGCCAATCAGTAGGCAAGTAATATGCGGGGCACAGGCATTGCCGCATTGGCCCACCCTGGCCACAGCGCCTTTGTGATTTCAGAGCTGGAGCCGGCGGGCTACCCGCTTGGCCGCCCGGCGCTATTCGTTTGGCAGCCCTCGCGGTTGTCCCAACAAGTGTCCGCTTCTCGACGCTGGACTTTCGGCAGTTCGCGCCCCTTTTGCGACACTGGCGAGGTCTGCTTCCGGGCAGACGCGGCCTCGCTCCGCCCTGCTTCGGCGCCTAGTAAGTGTCCGTTTCCGCCAACTTGCCGGGGCCGACGCGTTTGATCATTAAAAACTCCCAGGGCGTGACAACAAAAGGGTCCTGGCAAATAAAATCATTTATTAGAATGGGCAAAAAAACTCTCCAGGGATATTGCGTTCACGATCCAGGTGCGACATAAGCGGATCAAGGATGAAAAACAGGAGCCCGCAAATGATCCCCTCAACGAACGGACTGCCCACACCTCTGGCAACGCTGGACGACCTCATCGAGGGCGGCGACACGTCAGAAAAGCCGGTGAAGACCTTCATCGGACACAACCTCGGCAATAGAACTTTCTTGATGATGCTTCCGATGCATGAGTTCTTTGCCATGTCAGAAGTGGCAAATGACCCCGGTAGGGACGGTGACACGATCGCGCAACGCAAACTCGATCCTGCCCACGCAAGCAAGCTTGCAACCTACATTCTGAAGGGACTGGTTTCGGCTGCGATCGAATATCGCGATGCTCGCAAGCAGCCACCCCTTGACGAGATGATTGCCATCCACCGCAAAATGGGACCGCAACCTTATCTTTCCATTCAGCCGATCGTCGTGAACATCCGCGATTGCAATGTTCGAGGCACGGATATCCGCGGTGAGCGTATCGTCGATAAGCGCACCGACGAAACGAGTGGCTTCAAGGTGTTTCTCTCGCAGCGACATGTCTTGTGGGTTATCGACGGTCAGCACCGGCGAATGGCCATGAAGATGGCTTTTGAGTTTCTGGAGGTGCTCCGCTCCTCTCGGACCTATCCCAAAAAAGGCAACCTCGTGCCTTTCGGCGATGGTCAAGCATTGAGCGTCGATGAGATCAGGACTTGGGAAGAGTGTTTCGAGCGTGCTCGAACTTTTTGTACTATCGCAATTGAAGTGCACCTCGGTCTGGAGCCGACTGCTGAGCGGCAACTTTTCCACGACCTAAACCGGCTCGGAAAGAAAGTTGACACCAACCTGGCGCTTCAGTTCGACAACTCCAACCCGGTAAATCTCTTCATCAAAGAGCGGTTGCTCGATGATTTGAACATCGGTGTTGTCGAAAATGACGTAAAGAACTGGGCTGATGACGATGGGCGGATAGCCCGTAAAGATATTGTCGCTATCAATGCAATCCTGCTTCTGAACCGAACGAACATTAACGGCGCGACGCCCCAGATGATCGAGGGGCGGACCGAAACTGCGGTGTGGTTTTGGAGCGCGCTGAAAGATATCCCTGGTTTCGGAGGGGACCGTGCCCGCGAAAAGACGGTCGCTGCGCAGCCAGTGGTAATCAAGGCACTTGCGAAACTCGTGTTCGACTTCTGCTTCAGCAACCGCCGACCAGCAGACGGAGATGATTTGACCGAAAAGTTGCTATCATCGCTCGCTGAAGTGGACTTTTCTCACCAAAATCCAATGTGGCAGTACTACAATCTTTCGACCGACGAGAGGGCTGCTGCCGGTCTGACTGGGCTGGGGGCTTACCTCCCCCCTGAAGACGACGGAAGCAACCGGGACGTGGGCAGTTTTCAGGGTGGATATATGCGCTTTGGTGCAAAGCATAATGATATCTATCCGCTGCTCGGTGACATGATCCGCTGGAAGCTGGGTCTGCCATCCCGTCGCGGCTGAGTACTTCCAAGTTTCCGTGCCAGATAAAAGACCAGGGGCCTCCAAGATGGGGCGGTCTCTGGTCGCCATGTCAGAACACAAATGGAACGACGAGTGATGATAACAATATCGAGGAAGGTTCCTTTGGAGGTTGGCGGGCTCGTGATTGACGAGCGCCCTCATCTCTTCAAGGGACAGCCACACAAGTTTCCGGACGGATACTATCAGATGGTTCACCCCAGGTGGACAAAAGGACACAACTTGTCGCAAAATGCGACACTGGTCGGGCACCTGGAAGACGTGGTTGTTCTCCTGCGGTTGGGTTACCGTTTGAGGATGTCGCCCATGGTGAAGACTAAGACCTCGTCCCCGACCTTGATTATGGCCGAAGACTTGGCTTTGAGCGTGAGTTAGGCCAACCGAGCCGTCTCCCTCCAAGACGACAGAGCCGCAGCCCGCGTCAGAGACGAACGAGTTCATCGACCCGGAGGACACGATCTAAGAGGCGCTGGGCAAGATACTTCTCGGGGCGCTGCTAAGCCCGGCCAAGGCGGCGAGCCAGGAGATCAGGGCGCAGGACCCGGAGACGAAGAGTTCGTCGCCAGTCGAGGAAACCTAGCCCTCAGAGCGCCGTGCCGAAGTCTGATTTCCACCCACAGCCGAAATTCGGAATGTCCGATCAGATGTTCTCTCGCACCGTGATCCGCTCGCCCTGCAACGCCAGCATAGCGACCACAGCCGCGTCATTCAGTGCCCCACATCCCGACAGAGCGTCGGTGAACCCCGCCCTACCCCGCGCCAGGGCCTTGGCCGCCAGCGCCATCCGTTCCGGCGCCTTCTCAGGTCCCCCGGCGAGTTGCGCGAACAGCGCCTTCTGTTCGCCAACCCATAGGGCGCGCGCCGGCTCGCTCATGGCGGCGAGGCGGTTGCGGGCGTCGAGGGCGGCTTCCACCACGCTCGGGCCGATGTTCGCCGGGAACCCGATCTCGCTCAACCAGGCGCGGGCCTCGCTGTCGAAACCGGCGAGGGCCGTCACGTCCGGCTGGTGTGCCATCCGGCCCATGTAGTCGATGCAGTAGGCGTCGGGCTTGGCCCCGCCCCACACGGCGTCATGCTCCCGCTGTTCGTCGGTGCGGGCATCGGCCGGCGCAAGCGTGTAGCCATCGGCCGCAAGCGCGGCCGTGATGTCAGCCTCTGGCACCCCCGCCTCGCGCAACCCTTCCACCATGGCCATGACCGTGGCGTCGGCCGTCATGGGCCCATCGGCCGGCGAAGGGTCAGGCGGGCTCGCGGCGGACTCAGGAAGCCCGCTGGCGGCGGTATCGAACCGGAGAGGGTCAAGGCCAAGCCCAACCCACTGTTCGCGCATGGCGGCGATCTGGGCAGGCTCCAAATCGGGGATGGTAGGAAGATCGGGAGGGAGGGCAAGGTCGGTCATGGGCGGCTCCTTTGGTCAGGGGTTTGGGGTTGGTCGCCGAGCAACCGTCGCATTCGCGACCGCTCGCCGGGATCGGTGGCCGGATCGGCGATGCTGGCGGCGAAGGCGGCGCGGACCCGGCGAGCGGCGATCCCGACGACAAGGGCGATCAACTCGCTCATGTCTGCGAGGCGCGGATCGGCGGTCGGTGACGAGGGGCTATCGGCCATCGGGAGCCCAGGTCCAATCCGGCTCGGCATCGTCGACCGTCACCACCGTGAACTCCGCATTGACGGCGTTGGCCGCCGACCCGAGTAGCTTCACCGGGTCAATGCCGAGTTGCTTCGCCAGTATGACGACGCGCTCCATTTGCTCCCGATCGGTCTTATGGTGCTCGACGGTCAGCTTGTGTTCCGTCTGAGCGTGCAGGCCTGAGCGGTTGAGCACCTCCAGGGCCGCCTTAAGGCGCACGCGGGGGTCAATGTTGGCGCTCCTGGCCAGGTCCAGCACGACGTTGAGCGCCATGGGCGCGTGAGCCCTGATCAGCTTCTGACTTTGCTCCAGGATCGCGGCCTGGACCCTCGGGTCATGGGCAAGGGCCCAGCCCTTCGATTTGAAGGTGTTGGGGCCACCCTGGTAGCCGGCGATTTCGGCGGCCTTCGATTGGGTGCAGCCGAGCGTGACCAGCGCCAGCACGAAGTCCTGCTGCATCGGCGGAAGCGCCTCCAGCGCAGGGCCGGGACGCTCGCCCGATCTGGCGGCGATGGCTGGCAGGGAGGGGTTCATGCGACGGCCGCCGCGCCGGAAACAGGGGGGCGACTTTCCGCCATGATGTTTCCCGCCGGCCCGCCCAAATTTTCGGACCCGCCGCGCGTCAGACCGCTTGGTAGATCATACGTATCGACGGCGCGTCCAAGGGTATGCCCCCACCCACCCCCCGCCCTCGCGGCATGGCGGTGATGATCCGTGAGCCCAAGAGACGCCATCACGATTGCCCGTGGAACTTTGGAGCGGAACGGGCGGCGGAGCGCAGGCGTGCGAGCAGGCCGCCAGCCAAGGACCGTTCAACCCTGCCCAAGTGGCCCGCGAGGTCCGATAGCTGGGCCTGTAGGCGGGCGACAATGACCCGGCTCATCTCCAGGTCGGCAAGGATCGGGATCGGCCGTTCGAAGGGACTGTCAGCCACGGGCCAAGCCCTCCCGCACGGCCACGGCCAGGGCTTCGAAATGATCGACGATGGGCGTGATGGTGGCGCGGTCGCGGGAGGTGGCCGCCCATGGGTCCGCGCCGGGCGGCAAGGCGGTGTGCTCTGGCGTCACGCGGGTCAGTTCAAGCGCCACGAGCATCGTGGCGTTCGTGGGGAGAAGGTCACGCCGGGTTCGCGGGTTCACGGCCGCCACCGCTTGCACCTCATCGCCGGCCGCCAACAGCTCGAACCATGCCTTGACGTAGGCCTGCGCGGCGGCCTGGACCTCACGGGCGGCCTTGGGCAGCTTGGCGAAAGCGGCGATCAGCGCGGCGTCCTGGGCAGCTTCCTGCGCCTCTTGCACCGCCCTCGCGTCCTCCGCATCGGCGGCCTCGACTTCACTGAGGATCGCCTCCAAGCGCGCCACGGCCTGTCGAGCCTGGCGGAGGCCGCCCTCGGCTTCCGCCTCAACGGTGGGGTCCTGCCCGGCCTCGACGGCAAGGGCGGCGACCCGCCAAGCGCGTTCGGCTTCACGAGCCGCTGTCTCGGCATTGGCGAGGCGTTCGCGGATTTGCGTCGCGGCCGGCCTCCCCGCGAGGGCGGCGGTTACACGGGTGAGAAGGGATTGGCGGGCCATCGGTGCATTCCTCGTTTCGTCTCCCGCATAGATGGGAGGCGAGGAATGCAATTTCGATGGTCAATTTGTAGGAAGAAATCTAAATGGGCAAATTATTCAATAAAAACAATGGCCAGTGGCGGACGGGGTGGGATTCGAACCCACGGTAGGCTTCCACCTACGGCGGTTTTCAAGACCGCTGCCTTAAACCACTCGACCACCCGTCCGTTGGCGGCGCTTCTAGCAGCGCCCGGCGTGGGTCTCAAAGCCCTATCGGGCGGCAGACTCCATGGTCGACTTCAGAACGGCCGCGCCCTGGCGCATCATCGGCTCCATGGTCTCGGCCACGGCGTCGGGCAGGACGTCGGCGATCCAGATGAAGCGGCAGCCGCCTTCCCCATCGTCCACGACCTGGTTGGAGGCGCTATGGTGGATCATGCGCTCGCTGACGATGCCGTATGCGAAGCGCGTGGCTGCGTCGTCCAGGCCGACGATCCGCTCGCGCGCTGTCATGCCGTTGCCGAAGGTGACCATGCGGGAATCGCCCTCAAGCCGGGTGTCGACCACGAACCCGGGAACAAGGCGCGTGTGCAGGGCTCCATAGTCGCGAATGGCCTCCCAGACCTGGTCAGCCGGCGCGTTGATGGAAATGTCGATTAGGATCGTGGCCATGGACTGCTCCTTGCGTCGTGGAATCCCAGCCTGCCCCGGACCAGAGACCGCTGCTCGCGGATTCCGGACACCATCGACAGGGCTTTTTGGGAACGGATCATCCGTCCGGGATTTTCCGGTTTTGACGCACCCCGCGTCGAAGCAGGAAGGATGACTCCCATGGCCGACGCCGCAGCCCCCCTGGACGCCATCGCGCTCCTGAAGGCAGACCATCGCAAGGTCGAAGACCTGTTCGCCAGCTTCGAGACCGCTCGCGGCGCCGACCGCAAGCAGGCGCTCGTGACGCAGATCTGCACCGAGCTGACCGTGCATACGATCATTGAGGAAGAGATTTTCTACCCCGCCTGCAAGGGCGCGATCGAGGACGACCTGCTTGAGGAGGCCTATGTCGAACATGACGGGGCCAAGGTCCTGATCGCCGAACTGATGGGCGCCACGCCCGATGAGGCGTTCTACGACGCCAAGGTGAAGGTGCTCAGCGAGCAGATCGAGCACCACGTCGAGGAGGAGGAAAAGCGTTCCGAGGGGATGTTCTCCCAGGCCCGCAAGGCCGGACTCGACATGGACCTCCTCGGCGAGCGGATGCAGGCGCGCAAGACGCAATTGACGGAGACGTTCAAGCGCGACGGCCTGCCCGCCCCCGAGACGCGCACCTTCTCGGGTCACGACCTGGACGAAGGCGCGCCGGTTGATGACGACGGTGGCTCATCGACCGCGACGACGGCGGACAAGTCGCCGCGCCCCTGACGCTCGCCGTGGTGCGACCGGACGCCGGATCGATGTCCGGTCGCGTGCGGCCTCAAAGGTTGCGTCGAATGCGTGCGATGAGCTCGACGGTCTGGCGCACGCGGGCTTCGATGCCGTTCCAGTCACCCGCCTTGACGAGGTCGTTACTGATCAGCTTGCTACCCATGCCGGCGGCGACGATGCCCGCGCCAAACCACTCGCGCAGAGACTCTTCGTCGGGATCAACCCCGCCAGTCGGCATGATCTTGGTCCAGGGCATGGGCCCCAGAACCGCCTTGACGAAAGCCGGACCTCCGACGCTCTCGCCCGGGAAGACCTTGACGATCTCGCTGCCCAGTTCCTGCGCATAGCTGATCTCGGTCACGCTTCCGCACCCTGGGCTGTAGGGGACCATGCGCCGGTTGCAGACCCGCGCCACCTCGGCGTTGAGGATCGGTCCAACGACGAACTTGGCTCCGTTGGCGATGTAGATCCCGGCAGTCGGTGCGTCGACGATGCTGCCCACGCCCATGATGACGTTCGGGTCGGCCTTGGCGAAATGACGGGTCACGTCGAGAAAGGTGTGAGCCGCGAACTCACCACGGTTGGTGAATTCAATACAGCGAGCGCCGCCGTTGGCGCAGGCCTGGATGACGTTCACGCAGGTTTCGACGTCCGGATGGAAGAAGACAGGGATGACCCCCTGATCGATCATCGCGGCCAGAACGGCCATGCGGTCCTTGGGCATGGGACTCTCTCCTGCTTCCAGCCCCCAGCCTTACGCCGCCCGCCGGAAAAAAGAAGGGCGCCACGATGCGTTGTATCCGGGTTGCGCCGGGAGGAGCCGATTCAACGCTGCTTCCCGGATGCCGTCCGCTATCCCGCGGGCCGGGCTCAATTCGCCGGACCGTCGGGAACCCGGGGCCGGCGTCGCGACTTCCATCGGCATACCGCCGGAGACGAGACCCGTGGCTCATGAGAAACTCGCCAGGTACCGCGCCAAACGCGACTTCGCGGTCACCGCCGAGCCCAGCGGTGATGGCGCCGTGGCGGCCTCGCAACGCCGGCGGTTCGTGATCCAGAAGCATGCCGCCACGCGTCTGCACTACGATCTGCGACTGGAACATGAGGGCGTGTTCCTGTCCTGGGCCGTGACGCGCGGGCCGTCGCTCGACCCGGCCGACAAGCGGCTGGCCGTGGAGGTCGAGCCCCATCCGCTCGACTACGGCGATTTCGAGGGCACGATCCCGGAAGGCCAGTACGGCGGCGGCGCGGTCATGCTCTGGGATCGGGGCTACTGGGCGCCGGAGCCCGGCTTCGACGTCGAAAAGGGCCTGAAGAAGGGCGAGCTGAAGGTCGTGTTCGCCGGCGAGCGGATGCAGGGCGGCTATGTGCTGGTGCGGATCCGCAATGACCGCACCGGCGGCAAGAGGTCGAACTGGCTGCTGATCAAGCACCGCGACGACTTCTCCCGCGACGGCGACAAGGACCGCTTCCTGAAGGACACGGCCTTCTCCGTCGCCTCTGGCCGGACGATGGAGGACATCGCCGCCGGCAAGGGCAAGGGGCCCACGCCCTTCATCTCCGGCAAGAAGCGCAAGGCGGACGCCGTGTGGAACAGCCGTCCCTCGCCGGAGGCGAGCGCGGAGAAGGCCGCCTGGGCGCACGATGCGCCCAGGGCCCGCAAGCCGGCCGCGTCCCGGCCCACGGGAAAGGCGTCGACCGTCTTCATCGAGCCGCAGCTGTGCAAGCTGGCCGACCGACCCCCCCAGGGCGCGGGCTGGGCGCATGAGATCAAGTTCGACGGCTACCGCATGCAGCTGCGTGTCGCCGACGGGAAGGCCACGCTGCGCACCCGCAAGGGCCTCGACTGGACCCCGAAATTCCCGGAGATCGCGCACGACGCGGCCAGCCTGCCTGATGTCGTCGTCGACGGCGAGATCGTCGCGCTCGACGCTGGTGGCTCGCCCGACTTCGCCGGCCTGCAGGCCGCCCTTTCGGACGGCAGGACGAAGGATCTGGTGTTCTTCGCCTTCGACCTGATGGCCGACGGCGAGGCGGATCTGCGCCCCCTGCCCCTGTCTGACCGCAAGGCTCGCCTTCACGTGCTGCTCAAGCCGCTCAAGTCCGGCCGTCTGCGCTATGTCGAGCATTTCAGGTCCGGCGGCGATGCAGTGTTGAGTTCGGCGTGCCGCATGTCACTGGAGGGGATCGTCTCCAAAAGGATCGATGCGCCCTACCGGTCCGGCCGAGGCGACAGTTGGCTCAAGTCCAAGTGCCGCGCCGGCCACGAGGTGGTCATCGGGGGCTGGACGACGACCGGCGGCGCCTTTCGTTCGTTGATCGCCGGAGTCATGCGCGAGGGCAAGCTGGTCCATGTCGGGCGCATCGGCACGGGATTCGGCCGGGACAAGGTCAGCCGCCTCCTGCCGAAGCTGAAGGCGCTGGAGACCGACCACTCGCCGTTCGCCGGACGCCTGCCCCGCGGCCAGGGCGAGACCCATTGGGTCAAGCCGATGCTGGTCGCCGAGATCGAGTATGCGGGCTTCACCGGCGATGGCGCCATCCGCCAGGCCGCGTTCAAGGGCCTGCGCGAGGACAAGCCGGCCGCCGAGGTCCAGGCTGAAATGCCTGCCCCCGCCGCCGGGACCGCCCTCGTCATCCCGGTCCCGCGCCGGCCCGCCGGCAACGTTGTCATGGGGGTCACGATCTCAAGCCCCGACAAGGCGCTGTGGCCGGACGCGGACGATGGCCGGCCTGTGACCAAGCTGGATCTGGCCCGCTACTACGAGACGATCGCCGACTGGATGCTGCCGCACCTCGCCGGCAGACCCTGTTCGATCATCCGTACGCCGGACGGCATCACCGGCGACCAGCATTTCTTCCAGCGGCACGTGGGCAAGGGCTCGTCCGCCCTGCTCGACGAGGTCGCAATGGCCGGCGACCACAAACCCTACCTGCGCATTGAACGGAAGGAAGCCCTGGCGGCGCTGGCCCAGATCGGCGCGACCGAGCTGCACCCCTCGAACTGCCGCCCTGGCGAGCCGGAGGTCCCGGGACGGCTGGTGTTCGACCTCGACCCGGACGAAGGCCTGGACTTCGACGATGTGATCACCGCCGCGAAGGAGGTGCGCGAGCGGCTTGAGGCGGTCGGCCTTGTCGCCTTCTGCAAGACTACCGGGGGCAAGGGGCTGCATGTGGTGACCCCGCTGTCCGGCGCGAAGCGGGACCGCGTCGACTGGCCGACAGCCAAGGCTTTCGCGAAGGCATTCTGCGAGCAGATGGCCGCCGACAGTCCGGACCGCTACGTCGTCAACATGTCCAAAAAGGCGCGGAAGGGCCGGATCTTCCTCGACTACCTCAGGAACGACCGGCTGAGCACGGCGGTCGCGCCCTTGTCGCCGAGGGCTCGGCCGGGGGCGACCGTCTCGATGCCTTTGACCTGGTCGCAGGTCCGCGCGGGCCTCGACCCGAAGCGGTTCACGATTCGCACCAGCCCTGCCCTCGTTGCGAAGATGACCGCCTGGGCGGACTACGCGGACTCGGAGCGATCGCTGACGGCGGCCATCCGCAAGCTCGGCTAGGACGCTTTGCGTTTCGGCGCCGATTTCGCCGTCGGCCTGGCCGCCCGGGTCTTCGCCGGAGCGCCGCCACCCTTGCCGAGACTTCGGCGCAGGGCATCCATCAGGTCGACGACATTTGTGTCGTCCGGCTCGGCCGCGACCACCTTGCGGCCCTTGCCCTTCTGCTTCTCGGTGATCAGGGCGCGCAAGGCGTCCTCGTAGCGGTCGTTGAACTGCGAGGGATCGAACGGCCCCTCCTGCTGGGCGATGATCTTTTCGGCGATGGCGATCATGCCGACGTCGGCCTTGTGCGCCGGAATCTCGCCGAAGATCTCGTCGGCGTCGCGCACCTCATCCTTGCTGCGCAGGCTCCAGGCGACGAGGCCGCGCTCCTGCGGCTCGATGGCGATCAGCCGCTCACGCTGGTGCATCACCAGCCGGCCGAGCGCGATCTTCCCGGTCTTGCGCATGGCCTCGCGAATTACCGTGTAGGCCTCGACCGCCAGCTTGCCGTCCGGCGCCAGGAAATAGGGGCTGTCCCAGTAGAGCCGGTCGATGTCATCGCGGTCGACGAACCGCTCGATATCGATCGTCCGCGTGCTTTCCAGCCGGACCGCGTCGATCTCTTCCGGCGTCACGACGATGTAGTGGCCCTTCTCGTATTCGAACCCCTTCACCAGATCGGTGCGCTCGACGGCGCCGAGCTCAGGGTCGGTCGGGATCATCCGGATGCGGTTGTGTGTGTCCTTGTGCAGGAGGTTGAAATGCACATCGCCCGCGGGGCTGGTGGCGGTGTAGAGAGCCACGGGACAGGTCACCAGCGAGAGGCGCAGGTGACCCTGCCAGGTTGGACGCGACGCCATGACGGCCTCCGATGAACAAGGACCTCCGCTCAACGCGGCTCCGGACCAGCCGGTTGCGGCGGAGCGGGTCGTCAATGCGCTCGGGCACCACTGCCCTGTTCCGACATTGCGGCTGCGACGGGCGCTGGAACAGGCGGGGCCTGGCGCGGTCGTGCGGCTTCTGGCCGACGATCCGATGGCCCGGATCGACGTGCCCCATTTCGCGGCCCAGGCCGGCTACGCGTTGATCGAAAGCGGAGAACTCAGCCCTTCGCCGGGGCTTTTTTTCGTCGTTTCAAGACCGGCTTGATCGTCCGCGTGTGCAGCGCGATCTCCATTTCGGTCGCCAGAGCCCCGCCGAAGAACAGCGCGTTCACATTCCAGCTCAGCCAGATCAGGAACACGACCACGGTGCCCACGGAGCCGTAGGTCGCGCCCAGATGGGCGACCTGCTCAACATAGATCGCACAAAGCCAGGACGCGACGAGCGCCAGCACCGCCGAGGCGACCCCGCCGGCGATCGAGGCGCGCCAGGCCACCGGTTCCCGGGACATGGCGAAGCGGTAGATCAGGCTCATCGACAGCAGCATGCAGACGCTGGTCCAGGTCCATTCGCTGTAGAGCCAGCTCATGCCCGCCAGCGGCTTGAGGTTCCAGGCCACGGCAGCCACGCGCAGGCCGAGAAACACTACCGACACGAGCCCGACCAGCAACAGGGAGGCGACCAGCACAACCAGGGCCATGACATTGAAGCTGACGAAGCCCCGCTGGTTTTCTTCCTCATGAATGAAGCTGAGGCCGGCCAGGAGGGCCTTGTAACCCCGGTGGGCAGCATAGCCGCCGATGAACAGGGCGACGAAGCTCTGGGCGGAGACGGCGACATGCGGGGCGTGCGCCAGCCGCTGTAGCTCGTCCTGGAACAGGCTCCTGGCGTCCGCCGGAAGCATTCTCGCCAGCAGTTCAGCCTGATTGGCCACCTGTTCCGGCGTCACGAGAATGCCGTAGAGCCCCACGGCGATAACCAGCAGCGGGAAGACCGCCAGCATGATCCAGAAGGACACGCCGCCGACGTAGAGCATCACGTCTCGACCCCAGAGACGGGTCAGCGCCTTGCCGATCACCTCGAGCGTGGCCCGCGCCCAATGGACGGGGTCGAGGTCGAGGGTGGTGGTGAGCCCCGACGGGCGGGGTGTACGCGTCATATGCGGAACCTGCCCGCGACGGCGATGGAGCGCAACGTCAAAGGCGCGCCGCGGGTGTTCGGGCCGCGACGCGCCTGACAGGAAGACCTTGCCTTCGTCCTGTGCATCCAGCCGCCGCTTCGAGGGACGGGAGAGCCAACGGCTGTCTACGAGGACGAGAATGGAATCGGCCGGCTGAACCGTGGCTGAACGGCGGTATCAGCCGGCGTTG
>CAZISF010000009.1:31277-32385 GCA_964541915.1 uncultured Caulobacter sp. | reverse complement strand
GCGTCGATCTCGGCCGCCGAGAATCCCCATTGCGACAGGGCTTCGTCGTTGTGCGCGCCGATCTTCGGCGGCGGACCCTGAATGGCTCCCGGGGTCGCAGAGAAGCGCGGCGCGGGGGCAGGTTGAACGACGCCCTCGATGGTCACGAAGGTCTCTCGGGCGACGTTGTGCGCGTGCTTGGGCGCGTCCTCGAGGTCCAGTACCGGGGCAAAGCAGATGTCGGTGGCGTCCATGATCTCGCACCACTCGGCCTGGGTCTTCTTCGCCAGCACGGCGGCCAGCTTGGCCTTCAGCTCGGGCCATTCATCTCGGCTCATCTGATTGGCGAACTGCGGGTCCGTAATGCCCGTCTTTTCAAGGAGAAGTGCGTAGAACTGAGGCTCAATCGAACCGATCGAAATCCACTTGCCGTCCGAGCACTGGTAGGTGTCGTAGAAATGGGCGCCGCCGTCGAGCAGGTTGCTGCGGCGTTCGTCCTTCCAGATGCCCGCGCCCTTGAAGCCATAGAACATGGCCATCAGCGAGGCCGCGCCGTCGCTCATAGCGCAGTCGATGACCTGGCCCTTGCCTGTCTCACGGGCGCTGATGATGCCGGCCATCAGACCGAACGCGAGATAGAGGGCCCCACCCCCGAAATCGCCGACCAGGTTCAACGGCGGCACCGGCTTGTCGGTGGTGCCGATGGCGTGCAGCGCACCGGTGATGGCGATGTAGTTCATGTCGTGGCCGGCGGCCTTGGCGTAGGGGCCGAACTGGCCCCAGCCGGTCATGCGGCCGAACACGAGCTTCGGGTTACGCTTCAGCACGACGTCCGGGCCCAGGCCCAGGCGTTCCATCACGCCCGGACGGAAACCTTCGATCAGACCGTCGGCGCTTTCCAGAAGCTTCAGCACCGCCTCGATGGCGTCCGGCGACTTCAGGTCCAGCGCCACCGAGCGGCGGCCGCGGCTGGTGACATCGGCGGGCGAAGCCCGGCCCGCGCCCTTGCGGTCGACCCGCACGACGTCCGCCCCAAGGTCGGACAGCAGCATGCCGCAGAAAGGTCCCGGCCCGATGCCGGCGAACTCGACGATCTTCAGACCCGAAAGCGGACCCTTGCCCATGATGT
>CAZISF010000009.1:0-31177 GCA_964541915.1 uncultured Caulobacter sp. | reverse complement strand
GGGCAGATGGCGTTGACGGCGATGCGCGGCCGGGCCCATTCGCGGGCCAGCCCCTTTGTCAGCGAGGCGCAGGCGGCCTTTGAGGCGCAGTAGACGCTCAGTCCGGGCAGCTGGTTGAAGGCGGCGATCGAGGCGATGTTGATGATCCGGGCCTCGCCGGCTTCGGCGACGCCGCTTGCGATCATCCGCTTCGCGGCTTCGACGGCGCCGAAATAGACGCCGCGGACGTTGACCGCGAAGGTCTGGTCGAAGGTCTCGATGCTCATGTCCATGGCCATGCCGTCGCCGCCGACGCCGGCGTTGTTCACCAGGATCGAGATCGGGCCGAGCGCGGATTCCACCGCGTCGAACGCGGGTCCGATGGCCGGGACATCCTGGACATCGAGCGGAATCGCGGCGGCCTTGCCCCCTTTTGCAGTGATCGCCGCGACTTCGGCGGTGAGTCGGTCCGTGCGCCGAGCCATCAGGGCCACGGCGGCCCCGGCGTCCGACAACACATGGGCGAAGCGTCTTCCGAGGCCGCTGGGGGCTCCGGTCACGACCGCAACGCGTCCGGCCAGTGGTTTATCGCTCATCATTGCTCTCCTGCGGCGCTGTATCGCTATGCCGGTCCCTCGCCTCTGCTATGGTGCAGCGTTGCGAATCCTGACGCGCAGCGGATAGCCGGCGGGGGCCCGGCGGCGTCAAGGGCGGGAGTTCAGACGGCTTGTCAATTCAGGCCCGCATTTTGATCGTCGCGCGGGACGACGCGCTGGCAGGACCGTTGGCCGAGGGGCTCGACCGTCTTGGCTGGCGCACGATCACGGCCCGGGGCCCCTACGCGGCCATCGCGGCGCTGGGCGATCTCGCCATCGAAGCCGCCATTGTCGACGTCGCCAGCGGCGGACATGACGCGCTCACGCTGGCCCGTCGTCTCAAGGCCGCCTGCGCGCCACGTCGTTTGCCGGTCATCGCCATCGGTGATCCGGACCCGCAGCTGGACAGTTACGCCTTCGATCTGACGCTCGCGCCGCCGCTGCATCCGGCCCAGGCCGTACTTCGGCTCGAGTCGCTGGTGCGCATGGCCGTGGCCGAGGAAGAATTCGAGCTGCGGCTGGAGACCTTCGCCGAGCGCGGTCGTCGCCTCGACCTGCCTGAGCCCAAGGCTGATCCGTATCGGGTGCTCGCGGTCGGAGAGCCGGCGCCGCAGTTTCTCGCCCTGAGCAACGCCCTGACGCGCAGCGGCGCGGACGTGGTCGGCGCCTTCACGGCCTTCACGGCCTTCGACTATCTGCATGAGCGCGATTTCGACTCGGTCGTGCTCTGGGCCGGCGACAACAGTTCCGAGGCGCTCAGCATCGCGGCCGGCATGCGCCGCAATACCCGCCTCTATCACATCCCCGCGCTGCTCTATCTGCGCGGCGAAAGCTACGTCACGACGTCGGAAGCCTTTCACCGCGGCGTGTCGGACGTGGCCTCGCCGGAAACGCCGGAGAGCGAGACCGCCAAACGGATCATCGAGCTTTCGCGCAGCTATCGTCGCGCCGTCTCGATCCGCAAGGCGCTGGAGCGGGCGCGCAGCAGCGGCCTGATGGACGCGGCCACCGGCCTGTTCACCCGCGACCTGTTCGCCGGCCATCTGGTGCGATTGGCGCATGCCTCGCGCGTTCGTAACCGGCCCATGAGTGTCTGCGTCCTGCGGCTGGCCGACCGGCCTGAGACCTCGGCCGCGCGGGCCGGCGGCTATCTGGATCGCGCCATTCCACAGATCGGCTCGATGATCGGCCGACTGGTTCGGGTTGAGGACACGGCCGCCCGCCTGGGTCCGGAAGTCTTCGCCCTGGCCCTCCCCGCTACGTCGCAGTCGTCGGCGCGCGCGGCCGCCGAGCGGATCACGGCCGTCATCGCCTGCACCGCCTTTGAGGCCGGTGAGGGCCGGACGCCGTTCACCGTCGATTTCGATATCGGCATCGCCCAGATCGAGCCCGGCGAGAATGCCGCCCGGGCGCTGGAGCGGGCCGCCAGTCGCGCCCTGCAGCGCGAAGCCAGCTAACCTTCGGGAGACCCCGCCATGCAGATCGACTTCATCGCCGACGTCGTCTGTCCCTGGTGCTATCTCGGCTGGCGGCGGCTGGAGAAGGCGCTGGCGATGCGGCCGGACCTGCAGGCGACCGTCACCTGGCGGCCCTACCAGCTGGATCCGACGCTTCCCGAAGAGGGCGTGGACCGCAAGAACTACTACGCCGCCAAGTTCCCTGACCCGGAGCGCCGTGAAGCCGGCGCCAGGGTGCTCAACGCCGCCGCGGCCGAAGACGGCATCAGCTGGAACCTCGCCGAAATCCCGATCTCGCCGAACACCAACGCCGCCCATCGCCTGATCCGCTGGGCCCAGGGCGAGGGCCTGCAGGGCCCGGTGCTGGAGGGTTTGCTCGCGGCCTATTTCACCGAACTGCGAGACATCGGCGATCCCGTGGTGCTGGCCGACATTGGCGAGAAGGCCGGGCTCGACCGTATGCGCCTGCTGCAACTGTTCTCCGAAGGCGTCGACAAGGACACCGTCGCCCGTGAGCACTTCCAGGCCCATCAGGCCGGCGTGTCGGGCGTCCCCTTCATGATCTTCGACGGCAAGATCGCCGTTTCGGGCGCGGAGCCGCCGGAGCGGCTGGTCAAGGCCATCGACAAGGCGCGGGAGCTCGCGGCGTAATGGACTTCAAGGACCCCAAGACAATCGGCCCGATCATCGGCGTCGTCATCTTCCTGGCGATCTTCTCGCTCCGCCTGATGCGGTCGCGCCAGCAGCGGCGGCTCAAGCTCGAGTGGCTGTGGATCACGCCCGCCATCCTGGTGGTGATGACCGGATTCCTGCTCTGGCAGTTCCGGCCGCAGGGGCTGGAGTGGCTCTGGCTGGCGGTCGTGCTGGCCATCGGCGGGGCGATCGGCTGGCAGCGCGGGCGGATGATGGCCATCACGGTCGACCCCACGACTCACGATCTGAACCAGCAGGCGTCTCCGGCGGCCATGATGTTGCTGATCGGCCTGGTGGTGATCCGCATGGGACTGCGCACGGTGCTGACCGAAGAGGCCAGCGTGCTGCACATCACCGTCAACTTCATCACCGACGCCTTCGTCGTCCTGGCCGTCGGGCTTCTGACGGTCACCCGCGTGGAAATGTTCCTGCGCGCTCGAAAGCTGCTGACGGCGGCGCGGGCCGCCAGGGCCGGCTGAACTAGGCCGCCTTCGCCAGCTTCGCCAGCGTGGTCAGAATCCGCTCCGCCGCGTCGAGGCGCTGGTCCGGCGTGTCCCATTCGCCCTTGATGACGATCTTCTGGTCGGGACGCAGTTTCCACACGATCTGGTTGGCCTGGATGAACTTCACCAGCGCCAGCGGGTTGGCGAAATGGTCGTCGCGGAAGCTTGCGACAGCGCCCTTGGGCCCGACATCGATCTTGGCGACATTGGCCTCGCGGCACAGGCCCTTGATGGCCACGACCTTAAGCAGGCTGCTGGCCTCGGGCGGGATCGGGCCGAACCGGTCGATCAGCTCGGCGGCCAGGGCTTCGCGGTCCTGGGCCTGCTCGGCCTCGGACAGGCGGCGGTAGAGCGCCAGGCGCACATTGAGATCCGGCACATAGGCTTCCGGGATCATCACGGCCGCGCCGGTGTTGATCAGCGGCGACCAGCCCCTGTCCGCCAGCGCTTCCGCGCCCTGCTTCTGGCGCAGCTCGGCGACCGCGTCCTCGAGCATCTGCTGGTACAGCTCGACCCCGATTTCCTTGATGTGGCCGCTCTGTTCGTCGCCCAGCAGGTTGCCGCCGCCGCGGATGTCGAGGTCGTGGCTGGCCAGCTGGAAGCCGGCGCCCAGGCTGTCGAGCGACTGCAGCACCTTGAGCCGCTTCTCGGCCGACAGGGTCAGCTGCTTCTCGACCGGGGTGGTGAAGTAGGCGTAGGCGCGCGCCTTGGCCCGGCCGACCCGGCCGCGCAGCTGGTACAGCTGGGCCAGTCCGAACATGTCGGCGCGGTGGATGATCAGGGTGTTGGCCGTCGGGATGTCGAGCCCGCTCTCGACGATCGTCGTCGACAGCAGCACGTCGTACTGGCCGTCGTAGAAGGCGCTCATCACCTCCTCGAGCTGGGTCGGGCTCATCTGGCCGTGACCGACGACGAACTTCACCTCCGGAACCTGCTCGCGCAGGAACCGCTCGATGTCGGTCAGGTCCTTGATCCGCGGCACGACAAAATAGGCCTGGCCGCCGCGATACTTCTCGCGCAGCAGCGCCTCGCGCAGGGTCACCGGATCCCACGGCGTGATGTAGGTGCGCACGGCCAGCCGGTCGACCGGCGGGGTGGCGATGATGCTCATCTCGCGGATGCCGCTGAGGGCCATCTGCAGGGTGCGCGGGATCGGCGTGGCCGTCAGCGTCAGCATGTGCACGTCGGCGCGAAGCTCCTTGAGCTTCTCCTTGTGCTTGACCCCGAAGTGCTGCTCCTCGTCGACGATGACGAGGCCGAGGTCCTTGAAGCTGACCTGCTGGCTGAGCACGGCGTGGGTGCCGACGACGATCTCGATCTCGCCGGCGGCGAGGCCGGCGCGCGTCTCGGCGACCTCCTTGGCCGGCACCAGCCGCGAGAGACGGCTGACCTTGATCGGCCAGCCCTGCAGCCGGTCGCTGAAGGTCTTGAAGTGCTGTCGCGCCAGCAGGGTGGTCGGACAGACCACGGCTACCTGCTTGCCGCTCATGGCCATGACGAAGGCCGCGCGCAGGGCGACCTCGGTCTTGCCGAAGCCAACGTCGCCGCAGATCAGCCGGTCCATCGGCTTGCCGCTGGTCAGGTCGGTCAGCACGTCGCCGATGGCGTTGAGCTGGTCGTCCGTCTCCTCGTAGGGGAAGCGGGCGCAGAACTCGTCGAACAGGCCGGACGGCGGATCGATCTCCTCGACCGCCTTCAGCTGGCGGGCGGCGGCGATCTGGATCAGGCCCTCGGCCATGACCCGCAGCCGTTCCTTGGCCTTGGCCTTGCGGCTCTGCCAGCCGGCGCCGCCGAGCTTGTCCAGCTGGATGTTCTCGCCGTCGGCGCCGTAGCGGGTCAGCAGGTCGATATTCTCGACCGGCAGGTAGAGTTTGGCCTCCCCGCCGTAGTGCAGCTCGAGGCAGTCGTGCGGGGCGCCCTGGACATCGAGGGTCTTGAGGCCGGCGTAGCGACCGATGCCATGGTCGATATGCACGACCAGATCGCCCTGGGTCAGGGCGGTTGCCTCGGCGAGGAAGTTGGCCGCCCGGCGTTTGCGGCGCGGCCGGGCCAGGCGATCGCCGAGGATGTCGGTCTCGGAGATGACCGCCAGGTTGTCGGTCTCGAAGCCCGACTCCAGCGGCAGCACGACGCGCTGCGGCGTCTTCGGATCGGCCGCCTTGGCCGCCTGCCAGTAGGGCGCGAACGGGATGCGCTTGAGACCGTGGTCGGCCAGCATCGTGCCGAGGCGCTCGGAAGAGCCCTCCGACCAGCTGGCGAACAGCACGCGCTTGCCCTCCCCGCTGACCTTGCGGGCGTGGTCGGCGGTGGCCTCGAACAGGTTGACGCTGTCCTGCGCCCGCTCGGCGGCGAAGGTCCGGCCGAGCTTGGCGCCCATGTCGACCGCGCCGATGGCGTCACTCTGGAATGGCGAGAACCAGCGGTTGGGCCGTTCGGATACCCGCGAGGCCAGCTCGTCAGCCGTCAGGTACAGCGCCTCGGGCTCCAGCGGCCGGTAGGCGGATTTGCGGTCGGCGCTGGCCCGGGCGTCATAGGCGTCGGCGATCATCGCCATCCGCTCGGCCTCCGACTCCCCGACCAGATGATCCATGGCGACCAGCGTGTCGGCCGGCAGATAGTCGAAGAGCGTCTCCAGGCGCGCGTAGTAGAGCGGCAGCCAGTGCTCCATGCCCGCGCGGCGGCCGCCGGCGCTGATGGTGTCGTAGAGCGCGTCGTCGCCCGGCGCGCCGAACCGCGAGACATAGCCTTTGCGGAACCGGGCGATCGCGTCGGCGTCGAGCAGGACTTCGCTGACCGGCAGCAGGTCGATCGACTTCAGCTGTTTGGTCGAGCGCTGTGTCTCGGGATCGAAGGCGCGGATCGATTCCAGCGTGTCGCCGAACAGGTCCAGCCGCACCGGCTCCTCGCCGCCGGGCGGAAACACGTCGATCACACCGCCGCGGATGGCGAACTCGCCCCGTTCCGAAACGGTCGAGGCGCGGCTGTAGCCGTTCACCGCGAAGTACCGTTCGAGGTCGGCGATCGCCACCTCCTGGCCGGGGCGGGCGCTGTAGCCGGCGCGGGAGACGTCTTCGCGTGACGGCAGGCGCTGCAGGACAGCCGGCGCCGCGGTGACCAGCAACGTCGCCTTGCCACCCTCCTCGCCTTTCACCAGCCGGGCCAGGGTCGACATGCGCTGGGCGGCGATGCCTGCCGACGGGCCGGTCCGGTCGTAGGGCAGGCAGTCCCAGGACGGCAGCTGCAGGATGGCGATCTCGGGCGCGAAGAAGCGCATGGCGTCGATGAAGGCGCTGGCCCGGGCGCTGTCACGGGCGACGAACACGGTCAGGCCGCCGCGCGCCCGGGCGATATCGGCCATCACCAGGGCGTCGAAGCCTTCCGGCGCGCCGGTCAGATCAAGTCGGCCGTCCGCCCTGGCGACCTGTTTCAGGTCAGCCACCAGCGGGTCTCCCGGAAGGGTCGAAGGCCTGCAGCAGGGCGAAGATCTCGGGGTCGATATGGTCGGCGACCGGCGTCTTGCCGAGGTACCAGTCGTAGATGTCCTGGTCGGCCTCTTCCATCAGCGCCTCGAAGGCGTCGAGTTGGGCCGGGGTCATGGTAGGGACATGCTTGTCCGCAAACGGCCCCAGAATGAGGTCCGCTTCCCGGAAGCCACGACGCCAGGCCCGCAGCCTGATCTTCTTGAGGCGGTGCTCGTCCATGCAGAGGCGGCGGATATAGAGCGGGTTGCGGCGCGGCGCCAGTGTGCGTGGTTCGAGACGCTCGGCTGATGCCTCGCTCCTCACCATGACGAACAAAAGTGCGCTCCAACCCTGCCCGTCATCCTGAGGAGCGATCCCTCAGGATCGCGTCTCGAAGGACGCACCAACTCCGCGCTACACTGCCTCCGATGCGCCCCGAGATTCTGTTCCCGCTGTTCGCTCCGGTCAGCACGCTGAAAGGCGTGGGGCCGAAGGTTGAGCCGCTGGTGGAGCGGGTCGCCGGGCCGCTGGTGCGCGACGTGCTGTTCCTCGGGCCGCAGTCGCTGATCCACCGCACGCCGACCACGGTCGACAGCGTGGTCGACGGCCAGGTCCACACCCTGATCGTCGATGTCGAGACGCACACAAAGCCCGCGCGCATGGATATCCCCTACAAGATCAGGTGCTTCGACGGGACGGCCTTCCTGACGCTGATCTGGTTCAAGGGGCACGGCGACCATCTGCTGCGTCAGCACCCGATCGGCGCGCGGCGCGCGGTCAGCGGCAAGATCGAGCGCTGGGGCAACGAGATCCAGATGGCTCATCCGGACTACATCCTGCCGGTCGAGCGCGCCGCCGAGATCCCCGAAACAGAAGCGGTCTACCCCGCCACCGCCGGCCTGCCGGCCCGCACGGTGCGAAAGCTGGCGCTGGAGGCGCTGTCGCGGGCCCCGGAGCTGCCGGAGTGGCAGGACGCCGCCTGGGTCGCTCGCGAAGGGTTCATCGGCTGGCGCGCGGCGCTGGAGCGGTTCCACAATCCGCAGTCCGATGCCGACCTCTCGCCGCTGGCGCCGCATCGCCGCCGGCTGGCCTATGACGAGCTGCTGGCCCATCAACTGGCGCTGGCCCAGCGCAAGGCGGCCCGTCGCGCGCAGCCGGCCCCGGTGATCCCGGCCGGCGCCCTCGCCGACCGCATCGAGGCCGCCCTCCCGTGGAAACTCACCGGCGCCCAGATCCGCGCCCTTTCGGAGGTGCGCGGCGACCTGCAGTCTGGCGAGCGCATGAGCCGGCTGCTGCACGGCGACGTCGGGGCCGGCAAGACCATCGTCGCCATGCTGGCCATGGCCGACGCAGCGGCGGCGAACCTGCAGTCGGTGCTGATGGCGCCGACCGAGATCCTTGCACGGCAACACTTCGAGACCATCGCGGCGCCGCTCGAGGCCCAGGGCCTGCGGGTCGTGCTGCTGACCGGCCGCGACAAGGGCGGGGTGCGCACAGAGAAGCTGCTGGCCCTGATGGACGGTACGGCCGACGTCGCCGTGGGCACCCATGCCCTGTTCCAGGACGATGTGCGCTATCGATCGCTCGGTCTGACCGTCATCGATGAACAGCACCGCTTCGGCGTCAGCGAGCGCAAGCGGCTGCAGGACAAGGGCCAGAGCGTCCACCTGCTGGCCATGTCCGCGACGCCCATCCCGCGCACGCTGGAATTGACGGTATTCGGCGATCTCGACGTCAGCCGCATCGACGAGAAGCCGCCGGGGCGCACGCCGGTCGCAACCCGGGCCGTCCCCTCTCCGCGCATGGGCGAGATCATCGCCCGACTGCAGGAAGCCGTACGTGGCGGAGCGCAGGCCTTCTGGATCTGTCCGATGGTCAGCGAAAGCGAGTTCGCCGACCTCGCCGCCGCCGAGATCCGGGCCCGCGAGCTGCAGAAGGTCATGGGCGCCCAGGTCGGGCTGGTGCATGGCCAGATGCCGGCCGCCGAGAAGGACGCGGTCATGGCGGAATTCGCCGAGGGCCGCCTGCCCGTGCTGGTCGCGACCACGGTCGTCGAGGTCGGGGTCAATGTGCCCAATGCCACCATCATGGTCATCGAGCAGGCCGAGCGGTTCGGCCTCGCCCAGCTGCACCAGCTGCGCGGCCGTGTCGGCCGCGGGCGACGGGAGAGTTCCTGCGTGCTGCTCTACGACCCGCCGCTCTCGGACACCGCCCAGCAACGGCTCGACATCCTGCGACGCACCGACGACGGCTTTCTCATCGCCGAGAAGGACCTGGAACTGCGCGGCGGCGGCGACCCGCTGGGCCTGAAGCAGAGCGGCTTCCCCGCCTATCGCCTCGCCGATCCGGCGGCGCACCGAGCGATGATCGCGACCGCCGCCGACGACGCCCGGCTGATCCTGAACCGCGACCCGGGCCTGACCTCCGAACGGGGCCAGGCGGTGCGCGTGCTGCAGGAACTTTTCGACTGGCGCGCCGGCGGTTTGACTGACGCCGGGTGAAGGGTCCCAATCCAGCCCCATGAGCGATCTTCAAGCCGCCCTCACCGCCATCGCCCCGGAGCTGGGCGGTTCCGCCATCTCCGGCCTTCGTCGCCTGTCCGGCGGCGCCAGCCAGGAAACCTGGGCCTTCAGCCTCGATAACGGCCGGCCGCTGATCCTTCGTCGCAAGCCGCCCGGGACCGCCGGGGTCACCGGAACCCAGACGCCGCTGGCGACGGAGGCGGCGCTGATCCGTGCGGCGGCCCTGCAGGGCGCGCCGGTGCCGGAGGTGCTGGCCATCTGCGATCCCGACAGCGATGTCGGAGAGGCCTATGTCATGGCCGCGGTCGAAGGGGAGACTCTCGGCAAGCGCATCGCCCGCGACGACAACTTCGCCGCCATCCGCCCCCGGCTGGCCTATCAGTGCGGCGAGGCCCTGGCCCGTATCCACGCCATAACCCTCGACGACAGCCTGCCGCCGCTGAACCGGTCGAGCGCCCTGGACGAACTGGAAAAGTACGAGACGGTCTACCGGAACCTGGGCGCCCGCCGCCCGATCCTCGAGGCCGCCTTCCGGTACCTGAAGGACCGCGCGCCGCCGCTCGACCGCCCGGTCATGCTGCACGGCGACTTCCGGAACGGGAATATCATGTTCCACCCCGAGACCGGCCTGGCCGCGGTGCTCGACTGGGAGCTGGTCCACATCGGCGACCCTGCCGAGGACATGGGCTGGGTCTGTACAGCGTCCTGGCGGTTCGGCGGCGCCAAGCCCGTCGGCGGCTTCGGCGACTACGCCGACCTGCTCGCCGGCTATGAGGCGGCCGGCGGGACGCCGATCCCGCTGGAGCGGGTGCTGTACTGGCAGATGCTGGGTTCCCTGAAGTGGGGCGTGATGTGCGAGGGCATGTACGCCTCGTTCGCCAACGGAACCGACCCCTCGGTCGAGCGGGCGATGATCGGGCGCCGCACCTCGGAATGCGAGATCGACCTGATGGCCTTGCTGGAGCGCGCGGCATGATCACCCATCCCACCGCCCCCGAACTGATCGACTCGGTTATCAGGTTCATCGAGGAGCGCGCCGCGCCGCAGCTGAAGGATCGCGACGCCTTCCTCTGCCGGGTGGCCGTCAACGCCCTGGCCGCCGTCAAGCGCGAGATCCAGCAAGGGCCGGACGCCGAGGAAGCCGCCGTTGTCCGCCTCCGCGCCCTGCTCCGCCGGGACGGCGACTTCGCCACCCTCAACGCCGCGCTCTGCGACGGCATCCAGGATGGAACCATCGATCCGCTGGATCCGGCGGTTCTGGCGCATATGAAGTCCAGCATCATCGATCAGGTGCGGATCGATCAGCCGCAGTACAGCGGGCTAAGAACCCTCACCCAGGGCTCGTAGGCTCCACAACGGCGACAGCGCCGGGATCAGCTCGGCCAGCAGGAGGCCGACGCAGGCGGTGACGAGGGCCTCGCGCACGCCGACTACTGTCGCCAGCGCGCCGCATATCAGCGCCCCGATGATGAAGCCGGCGCCTCGCGCGATCTGGAAGATGGCGCCGACCCGTCCGAGCGCGTCCTCAGGGATCAGGGTCTGCTGCAGGGTGGTCGTCGGGATCATCGCCGCGACGCCGAACGCATCGCCGACCAGCTGTGAAGCCATCAGGAACACCATGCCCCAGACCGGATCGGCGGGGGCGAACGGAATCAGGAAGAAGGACGCGGCCGCGATCGCGCCACAGACGATGATGGCCGGCCCCACGCCCAGCACTCTGGTGATCCGGGGCGCCAGGACCGCGCCAAGCAGGGCGCCGATTCCGCCGACCGCGATGGTCACGCCCAGAGCCGCCGGCGTCAGCCCCAGGGTCCTGAGCGCGAACAGGGCGTAGAGGCTGCCGAAGAACGCGAAGAAGGTCATCTGCAGCGCGAACAGGAACAGCAGTGGTCGCACCCGGGGCTCGGCCATGACCGTGCGCCAGCCGAACGCCAGGTCCGCCGCCCAGTGTTGCGACCCGGCCGGTTGCTCGACGGCCGTCTCCCGAGCCTTGATGCCGCCGAGGAGCAGCGCCGAGACCAGATAGGTCACCGCATCGATGGCGATGGCGAACGGGGCGGTGAGCAGCTGGAACAGGACGCCCGCCACGGCCGGGCCGCCGATCTCGGCGGTCGACTGCGTGACGGTGAGCTTCGTATTGCCCTCCATCAGGGTGTCCGGCTCGACCAGCGACGGCAGGAAAGCCCGGTCCGCCAGGTCGAACAGCACCGTCGCTGCCCCGACGAGCGCCGCGACAATGTACAGCTGCTCCATCCCCAGAAGATGAAGCCACGCGGCCATCGGCACCGTCATCAGGACGGCGAAGCGGAGCAGGTCGGTTCCGATCAGGATCGCCCGACGGCTGGTGCGGTCGACGAATCCGCCCGCGACAAGGCCCACGAGCAGTCCCGGTCCCATCGACAGGGCCGCCAGCACGCCCAGTTGCGCCGGACTGGCGTCCAGGGTCATGACGGCCGCAAGCGGGAGTCCCTCGCGGGTAATGCGGGCGCCAAAGGCCGATACCGTCTGGGCTGACCACAGCTTCAGGAAATCAGGGTGACGCCAGAGCGCGCCGGATAGGGCGGGCAGAGCCACCGCTAGTCGATCCTGTGGACCGGAGAGGTCGTGACAGCGACCGAGTCGGTAATCGGCGGCGCGGCGCGGCCGTACATCTGACGGCCCATCAGAATCGAGACGCGCGTCTGGGCATCAGTCTCCAGATCGCCATAGAACAGGTTGTAGGGCGCGACCTTCAGCCGGTCGGCCCAGCCCCGGGCGGGGCGGAAGGCCGAGGACTTCGGCTTTGACACATCAAGGAAGCCGTCGACACAGCGGGTGCGGACTTCACGCTTGAGGAAGGGCGGCTGGACGCCCCAGCCCATGCCGCTGGCGTTGGCGGCGCCGATGTTGTCGCGTTCGCCCGCCGGATCATTGTTCAGAGCGCCGGTCAGCGGATTGACGCAGAGGGCCGCGCGATCCCCGAGCTCGACCAGCGCGCCGCTGTCGTCCCAGACCAGGGCCCGCTCCTGCATTTCGCGCCGGTCCCCGTTGGGCGGCGTGGCCCAGGCGACGATGCAGCGGGCCTGATCGCGGCGCGTGCAGGCCGGGGTCGGAGCGCCCACGCCATAGCCCGCGGCGGGCACGACCGTTTCGATCAGGTAGGCCCCGGCAAGACGGGCGCGAAGCGCCGGATCCGGCGCGATCTCTTCACGCAACAGACGTTCCGCCAACAAACCGCCCTGCTCCACCCCGACCAGCACCAGCGGCCGCCCGCTGTCCTGGTGAGCACGCCAGTAGCGGAAAGCCGCGCGGACGTCGGTGTAGGCGAAAGCCCGTGCGGCGCGCGCATCTTCGCGAAGGGTCAGCTGCGAATAGAGGCTCGCCTGACGATAACGCGGCGCGATGATCCGCCCGACCCGGGCGAATGGGCCCGCATAGTTGGGCAGCATGACCCGGTCCAGCAGTCGCGCCGCGTCCTGGTCGCGGAACGGCGCGTTCCAGTGCTTGCCGCCGTTGTAGGTCGTGGGATGAATGAAGAAGATGTCCGCCGGCATGTTGGCGGCGGGATGCTCATCGACCGGAAGGACCCAGGCCCGGGTCTCGGCGTAGTTCGGCGCCTTCGGGGGCGTATAGGCCTGGAAGGGAACCTTCGGGTCGAGCGACGTGCGCAGGATATCACCGCGCAGCACGAACGCGGCCACAGCCAGGACGATCACGAAAGCCGCGACCCCCAGCGCAATCCAGCGTTTGAATCCCGTTACGGCCATGGCGCCAGCGTTACACGAGTGACCGACCGTCGAGAACCCTAGCGATAGGGATCCGCGGCGTTCAGGAACCCGCCCACATAGTCGCCGATACCGACTTCCAGCGGCGTCATCTGTCCCGGGTATCCGGCCTCGCGGAGGCGATCCATCTTCGCCTCGGTGAAGTACTGGTATTTGTCCCGGATCGAGGTCGGCATCGGGATATAGTCGATCTGCGGTTCACGGCCGGCGGCCTTGAACACGTTCTCGGCCATGTCCTTGAAGGACCGGGCCTTGCCCGAACCCAGGTTGAAGACGCCGTTGACCTGTTCGTTTTCGCTCAGCCACTGCACCACGTCGGCGACATCGCGCACGTAGACGAAGTCACGCAGCTGGCCGCCGTCGGCGTAGTCCGGATTGTGGGACTTGAAGAGCTGGACCGCCCGCCCCTCGCGCACATGCGGCCAGATCTGCGAGGCGACGGACTTCATCGACGCCTTGTGCTCCTCGTTGGGGCCATAGACGTTGAAGAACTTCAGGCCGACCCACTGCGGCGGGGCGTAGTCGCGGGCCGCCTGGCGGGCCGCGAAGACGTCGAACAGGGCCTTGGACCAGCCGTAGGTGTTCAGCGGGCGAAGCGCCTTGAGGGCGTTCAGGTCGTTGTCGTCATCGAACCCCTGGGCGCCGTCGCCGTAGGTGGCCGCCGACGAGGCGTAGATCAGCCGCCGTTGGCGGTCGGCGCACCAGCGAAAGAGGTCGCGGGACAGGCCGAAGTTCTGGTGGATGATCTTGTCGGCGTCCGGCTCGGTGGTTGAGCTGATGGCGCCCATGTGGATCACCAGCGCGACGTCCTGCCAGCGCTTCTCCAGCCACTCCATCATGTTTTCGGGGGCCACGAAGTCGCCGATCGGGTGTTTGGCGAGATTGCGCCACTTGCCGAGATCCGCGCCGCCCAGCCAGTCACAGGCCACCAGATCCAGCGACGGATCCTCGGCCAGCCTGGCGATGATGTTGGAACCGATGAAGCCGGCCCCGCCGGTGACGAAGATGATGCGGCGGCTCATGGAACTCAGGCTTTCTCGATCATGCGGGCGATGGCGGCGGTGGTGGAATAGCCCTCGACGATGGCGGCGAGCTTCACCTCCCCGCCCCAGGAGGCGACCAGGTCATGGCCGACGACGCCTTCGACCGTGTAGTCGGCGCCCTTGATCAGGACGTCAGGTCGGGCGGCCTTGATCAGCTCGACCGGCGTGTCCTCGTCGAACGGCGCGACGAGGTCGACGGAGCCAAGCCCGGCAAGCACGAGGGCACGGGATTCCAGATCGTTGACCGGACGCCCCTCGCCCTTCAGCGCACGGACGGAACGGTCGCTGTTCACCCCGACGATCAGCCGGTCACACCAGCTGCGGGCCTGGGCGAGGTAGGCGACGTGACCCTTGTGCAGGATGTCGAAGCAGCCGTTGGTGAAGCCGACCTTGAGGCCCTGGGCGCGCCAGGCGGCGGCCTTTTCGGCCATCTGGGCGGGCAGAACGACCTTGGCTTCGGACGGGGCAAGATGGGCCGCGATCTCGGCCTCGACCAGATCCTGCGGCGTGGCGACAGCGGTGCCAGCCTTGCCGACCACGACGCCGGACGCCAGCAGGGCGAACGTCACCGCATCCTCCGGGCTTGCCTTGGCGGCGAGGGCCAGACCGAGCGCAGCCAAAGCGGTGTCGCCGGCTCCGGAGACGTCGAACACCTCACGCGGACGTCCGGGGAAATGGCGCACCGGCTGACCGCGAACGGCGAGGCTCATACCCCTGGCGGCGCGGGTGACCAGCACCGCCTTTGCCCGGGACAGATCGAGCGCCCGCGCCAGGGCGGCCTCAATCTGGTCGTCGGTGTCCGTCGGCAGGTCGGTGGCCGCGGCCAGTTCGGCCGCGTTCGGTTTGACGATGTCGGCGGCGCCGTAACGGGCGAAGCTGCGGGCCTTGGAATCGACGATCAGCACGGCGCCGGACGCACTTGCGGCGGAAAGGCAGGCCTCGATGACCGCCGGGGTCACAGCGCCCTTGCCGTAGTCGGACAGCAGGATGCAGCCGGCCTCGCGTGAGGCGTGGCGTACGGCCGTGACGAGGCGTCCCTCGGTCTCCTTGCCGGCGGGCCGGGAATCTTCGGAGTCGACGCGCAGGAGCTGCTGGCCGGCCGCGACATAGCGGGTTTTCACGGTCGTCGGCCGGCCGCGCTCGGCGACAAGATGGCCTTCCATCCCGGCTTCCGCGCCAATCAGCCCGAGCGCTTCGGTGGCGGCGGCGTCATCGCCGATCACGCCTGTCAGGGCCGCCAGGCCGCCCAGCGCCGCGACGTTTCGCGCCACGTTGCCGGCGCCGCCGAGCATCGTGGTCTCACGACCCCGCGCCAGCACCGGCACAGGAGCCTCGGGCGAGGTCCGATGAACCTCGCCGTAGACGAACCGGTCGATCATCACGTCACCAACGCAGGCGACGCGAACCCCGGAAACGGCGGACAGCAGTGACTGAAGGGAAGCCAGATCCATGAGGTCAGGGTGTGAGCGTTGACGTGGGGGTGGTCAAGACGGCGCGCACGACTTCGTTATCCGCCCTGATCCGCCTGCCGGGCCGATGATCCGACCGGCGATCAAGGCCGTAGACCGCTCGTGACCAGCACAACAGTACCTTTGCAGATTGCCGCGCCCGCCATTGTCTGGCTGCGCCAGGACCTGCGGCTGACCGACAATCCGGCTCTGGCAGAAGCCTCGGCGGGCGGTCGACCCGTAATACCGGTCTATATCCTCGACGACACGCCCGACGCCCGCCCGCTCGGCGGCGCAACGCGGTGGTGGCTCGACAAGTCGCTGAAGGCGCTCGCGGCCGATCTGCAAGCGCGCGGCTCGCGGCTCATCCTGCGACGCGGCGATCCAGCTCATCAGCTGAACGAGATCATCGCCACGACGGGTGCGACGGCCGTGTACTGGAACCGTCTGTACGACAAGCACGCGGTCGCCCGGGACAGCGTCATCAAGTCCGACCTGACGGCCGACGGCTTTCTGGCGGTGTCCTGCAACGGCGGGCTGCTCAACGAGCCCTGGGCGGTCAAGAACGGCTCGGGTGAGGCCTATCGCGTATTCACACCCTACTGGCGCGCGGCCCGGGGATTGACCGTCGTTCCGCCTGAGACGCCCGCGTCGCCGTCGATCGTCGCGCCGCATGTCTGGCCCGACAGCGACAGACTGGCCGACTGGGACCTGCACCCGCATTCGCCTGACTGGTCGACGGGCTTCTCGAACTGGACGCCAGGCGAGGCGGACGCGCGGTCGCGGCTTGAGCGATTCCTCACCGGGGCCATCGACGGTTACAGCGCTCATCGGGACCTGCCCGGCATCGATGGCACCTCACGTCTGTCGCCGCACCTCCACTTCGGTGAAATCGGTCCGCGACAGGTCTGGCGGGCGGTCCACGCCGTCGCGGCGATGGGCGATGCACCGGAGGCGCAGGCCGACAAGTTCCTCGCCGAACTGGGGTGGCGTGAGTTCAACCACCACATCCTGTTCCACTGGCCGGATCTGCCGACGGCCAATTTCAAGCCGGCCTTCGACCAGTTTGTCTGGCGCGACGATGACGCCGGTTTCCAGGCCTGGACGCGCGGACAGACCGGTTACCCGATCGTCGACGCCGGCATGCGCGAGTTGTGGGCGACCGGCTTCATGCACAATCGCGTCCGGATGATCGTCGCCTCGTTCCTGATCAAGGACCTGATGGTCGACTGGCGCGCCGGCGAACGCTGGTTCTGGGACACCCTCGTTGACGCCGACATCGCCCAGAACGCCGCCAACTGGCAGTGGGTCGCGGGATCAGGCGCGGATGCATCCCCGTATTTCCGCATCTTCAATCCTGTAACCCAGGGTCAGAAGTTCGACGCCGCCGGCGACTATGTCCGCCGATGGGTCCCCGAACTGGCAAGGCTGCCGGACGATGTGATCCACGCGCCGTGGACTGCCTCGCCGCTCGACCTTCGCCAGGCGGGCGTCGTGCCTGGGAAAACCTATCCCCACCCCATCGTCGACCACGCCAGGGCGCGCGACCGCGCGCTCGCCGCCTATGCCGCCGTCAGGAGCGCCGCATGAAGATCGCCGTCATCGGATCCGGCATCGCCGGGCTGGGCGCCGCCTGGGCGCTCGAAGGCCTGCACGAGTTGGTCGTTTACGAAGCCGACGACCGTCTCGGGGGCCACGCCAACACCGTGACCATCGACTATTCCGGCAAGGCGATCGACGTCGACACCGGCTTCATCGTCTACAACGAAGAGAACTATCCAAACCTGCGCGGTCTGTTCGGAGCGCTCGATGTCGAGACCCGCCTGACCGACATGAGCTTCGCCTGCGCCGGCGGCGGCGTGGAATGGTCTTCCAACTTTCCGCGTGGCGTCTTCGCCCAGAAGCGCAACCTCGTGCGGCCCGATTTCCTGGGCATGCTCAATGATATCCGGCGGTTTTATGCGGTCGCTCGCACAGACCTGCTGAAAGGCGGAATCGACGATCTCACCCTCGGCGCCTGGCTGAAGTTGCGGCGGTTTGGCGGCGGCTTCCGAGATCGCTTCCTGCTGCCCATGGGCGCGGCCATCTGGTCGACGACCGAGGGCGGCATCGGAGACTTCCCGGCCGAGAGCTTTCTGCGCTTCCTGCAAAACCATGGCCTGCTGCAGTTCAAACCGCCGCAGTGGCGCACGGTGGTCGGCGGCAGCCGCCGCTATGTGCAAAAGATCGGCGCGGCGCTCGGCGACAGCGTCCGGCTCAACGCCCAAGTTCTTGTGGTGCGCCGCACCGACGCCGGCGTCGTGGTCCTCGACAGCCAGGGTCGCGAAGAGCTGTTCGACCACGTGATCCTCGCCTGTCACGCCCCTGAGGCGCTTGCCGTTCTGGCGGATGCGGATGGCGAAGAGCGCGCCCTGCTGTCGGCCATCCGCTACGCCCCCAATCGGGCGTTCCTGCACCGGGATCCGGCCTTGATGCCAAGCCGGGAGTCCGCCTGGGGAAGCTGGAACTACGTTACCGATACGGGCGAGAAATCCGACCCTTACGTCACATACTGGATGAACAACCTGCAGGGCCTCGACGCGACGCGCCCGCTGTTCGTCAGTCTCAATTCCCCGGAGCCGAACCCGGACCTGACCTTCGCCGCCTTCGACTATGAGCATCCCCAGTTCGATACGCCCGCGCTCGCCGCCCAGCGCCGCTTCGGTCGCATCCAGGGACGGGGCAGCGTCTGGTACGCCGGGGCCTGGCTTGGGTACGGATTCCACGAGGACGGGGTGACCTCGGGCGTGAAGGTGGCGCTGGCTGTTGGAGGCAAGGCGCCCTGGACGTTCGTCGACCACCGCGTCGCCGACCTCAGCGAATCGCCGGCGGCGCTGGCGGCCGCCGCATGACAGCGGCCCTTTATGTCGGCGAGACGGTTCACCGCCGCCTGTCGCCAAAGCCACACCGGTTTCGCTATTCGCTGTTTCAGCTGCTGCTGGATGTCGACCGCCTCGACGAGGACCTCGCCGGCCTGACCCTGCTGCGTCGGGGGCGGTTTGGGCTTTTCTCCATCGACGACCGTGACCACGGCTGGCGCGACGGGCGGTCCCTCCGCAGCTGGGTGGAAGCGCGGTTGGCGGAGACGGATGTCGCTGCGACGGCTCACCGCATACGCCTGCTGACCTTTCCCCGTGTCCTTGGCTTCGTCTTCAATCCGATTTCGCTGGTCTACGTCGAGGACATGGCCGGGAACCTTGAGGCGGTCATCTATGAGGTCAACAGCACCTTCGGCCAGACCCACGCCTACGTCGCTCCCGCTTCCGGAAACGGCCCGCAGCGCCAGACGGTCCCCAAGGCCCTTTTCGTATCGCCGTTCTTCGCGGTGGAGGGCGACTATCGGTTCGATGTCACCCCGCCGTCCGAACATCTGAAGCTGTCGATCGTCAAATCCACCGGCGGACGTCCTGACTTTACCGCCACACTGGCGCTGCAACGCCGGCCGCTCACCGACCGCGCGCTGCTCGGGCGGTTCTTCGCCATGCCGCTGATGACCCTCAAGGTCCTCGCGACGATCCATTGGGAAGCGCTTCTGCTGTTCCTGAAGGGTATTCCACTGGTTAGCCGACCACCCTCACCTGATGTCGGCGCAAGCCGCGCCACACTTCTCTCTCGTGCGACGGGAAAAAACCATGATACTCTCGGCAGGACGGAAAGTAGCGGACATGACGTTCACGGACCTGACCCACGCCCCGAAAGGCCGCGCCAGCGAACCCGACGCGTTGCGTAACGCCCCGGCGGTGTTCCGCACCGGGGTCCGGATCTGCGCCGACAACTGGCGCGAAGGGACCCTCACCTGGGTGCTCCCTGACGGAACCGAAATTCCCTGTCACGGCCGCGAGCCCGGTCCGGACGCCCGGCTGATAGTCAGGGACTACCGGTTCATCCGCCGCTGCCTTACCGCCGGCTCGGTCGGATTCGCCGAAGGCTACATGGCCGGGGAGTGGGACAGTCCTGACCTGGCGGCCCTGCTGTCGGCGTTCGCCCTCAACTTCGACCGGCTGGAAGCGCTGGTCAGCGGCAACCCGATTGTCCGGGCGATCAACATCGTCAGCCACATGCTGAACCGGAATGACCGCAAAGGGTCGAAGAAGAACATTCACGCCCACTACGACCTGGGCAATCTCTTCTATGAGCGCTGGCTGGATCGGACGATGACCTACAGCTCGGCGGTCTACGAGAAGCCGGGCGAGCCGCTGGACCTGGCTCAGACGCACAAGTACGCCGCCCTCGCCCGTTCGATGGACCTGCGGTCCGGCCAGAGCGTGCTCGAGATCGGCTGTGGCTGGGGCGGCTTCGCCGAATTCGCCGCCGCAGAGGTCGGCGCGACGGTCACCGGCATCACCATTTCGCGGGAACAGTATGATTTCGCGAAGAAACGGCTGTTCGAGAAGGGGCTGGCTGAAAAGGCCGACATTCGCCTCGTCGACTACCGCGATGTCGACGGCAAGTTCGACCGCGTCGCCTCGATCGAGATGTTCGAGGCCGTCGGGGAGGAATACTGGCCGACCTATTTCCGCAAAATCCACGACGTGCTCTCGCCCGGCGGCCGCGCGGGCCTGCAGATCATCACCATCCGCGATGAGCTGTTCGAGGGCTACCGCCGCCACGCCGACTTCATCCAGAAGTACATCTTCCCGGGCGGCATGCTGCCCAGCGAGACGCGGCTGAGGCAGGAAACCGGCCGCGCCGGTCTGACCTGGGACCAGGCGCCCGCCTTTGGCCAGCATTACGCCGACACGCTTGCCGAATGGGGCCGCCGGTTCGAGGCCGCCTGGGACGATATCCGCCGCCTCGGATTCGACGAGCGCTTCCGCAAGATGTGGCGGTATTACCTCGCCTATTGCGAGGCCGGCTTCCGCACCGAACGGACCAACGTCATCCAGCTGGGTCTGTCGAGAGCCTAGGGCGCCTTCAGATATTCTGGGGTTGCGATCCGGCGGGCGCGCATGATGTAGGCTGGACCATCGGGTCGACGTTCGGCCGCCGGAAAACGCCTATGTCCGCTGCCGCCAGTGTCCTGGATCTGATCGGAAACACCCCGCTGATCCGGCTGAAGGCCGCCAGCGAAGCGACCGGCTGCGAGATCCTCGGCAAGGCTGAATTCCTCAACCCCGGCCAGTCGATCAAGGACCGCGCGGCGCTCGGCATTATCCGGGACGCGGAGGCCAAGGGGCTGCTGCGACCTGGCGGCCGGATCGTCGAGGGCACGGCCGGCAACACCGGCATCGGCCTGGCCATGGTCGCCAGCGCTCTGGGCTACAAGACCACGATCGTCATCCCGCGGACCCAGAGCCAGGAGAAGAAGGACGCCATCCGTCTGGCCGGCGCCGAGCTGGTCGAGGTTGACGCCGTCCCCTACTCGAACCCCGACAACTACGTACGTTACTCCGGCCGGCTGGCCGATGAGCTGGCGAAGACCGACCCCAATGGCGCCATCTGGGCCAACCAGTTCGACAACGTCGCCAACCGCCAGGCGCACGAGCGCACGACGGGCCCTGAAATCTGGGACCAGACCGGCGGCAAGGTCGACGGGTTCATCTGCGCGGTCGGTTCGGGCGGTACGCTGGCGGGAGTGGCGGCCGCCTTGCGCGCCCGCAAACCGGACATCGCCATCGGCCTCGCAGACCCAGGCGGCGCGGCGCTCTACAGCTACTATACGACCGGCGAATTGAAGGCCGAGGGGACCTCGATCTCCGAGGGCATCGGTCAGGGCCGCATTACAGCAAACCTCGAAGGCCTGACGATCGACCATGCCTATCGCATCGGGGACGAGGAGATGCTGCGCATCATCTTCGACCTGGCGGAGCACGAGGGTCTGGTCATGGGCGGGTCAACGGGCATCAATATCGCCGGCGCCATGGCTTTGGCGCGCGATCTTGGACCCGGCCACACCATCGTGACCATTTTGTGCGACTACGGATCGCGGTATCAGAGCAAACTGTTTAATCCGGCGTTCCTCCAGGAACGCGGCCTTCCGGTTCCCGGCTGGCTCTAGGGGACCAATCGATGGCTGATCCGCTCGTTTCCACCGCCTGGCTCGCTGACCACCTGCAGGCGCCCGATGTCCGGATCATCGACGCCAGCTGGTACTTCCCGCAGGAGGAGCGCGACGCGAAGGCCGAGTACGCCCTGGCGCACATCCCCGGTGCGGTTTTCTTCGACATCGACGACATTGCCGACGAGACCTCTTCCCTCCCGCACATGTTGCCCAGCGCGGTGAAGTTCGCCTCGCGGGTCCGCAAGCTGGGACTGGGCGACGGGTCGCGCATGGTGGTCTATGACCAACTGGGCCTGCGCTCCGCCGCCCGCGTCTGGTGGACCTTCCGCGCCATGGGTCACCTCGACGTGGTGGTGCTCGACGGCGGCCTGCCGAAGTGGATCGCCGAGGGGCGGCCGACCTCGGACATGCCGGCCCCGCCGCGGGAACGGCATTTTACCCCTCGGCTCAGCTACGACCTGGTTCGGGATATCGCCCAGGTTCGCAAGGCGCTTGAGACCGGCCGGGAGCAGGTCGTCGACGCTCGTCCCGCCGGTCGGTTCACCGGCGAAACGCCCGAACCGCGCGCGGGCCTGCGGAGCGGTCACATGCCGGGCGCGCGCAACGTCCCGTCCAGCGAGCTTCTTGCCCCGGACGGCACTATGAAGTCAGTCGCACAGCTGTCTGAAATCTTTGATAAAGCCGGCGTTGATATCAACAAGCCGATCATCACCAGCTGCGGATCGGGCATCACCGCCGCCATACTGGCGCTGGGTCTCGCCCGCCTCGGCAAGGAGCGCACGGCGCTCTACGACGGCTCCTGGACGGAATGGGGCGGCCGCGAGGATGTCCCGGTGGTCACCGGCCCGGCCTGATCACCGTAACGGCGGCGAATACAGCAAGCCAGGTTTCACCGCGCTCCACAGCGCATTCTGGCCGCGCTCCAGTTTCAGCGCCGAGTCCTTGCCGAGGTTGCGGTCGAACACTTCGCCATAGGAGCCCACGGCCTTGATGGCCCGGTAGGCCCACGCGTCGTCCAGTCCCAGCATGCCGCCGTAGCCTGTGTCCGCTCCCAGCAGGCGCCGCTCCTCCGGCGCCGTCGCCGCCTTGCGTTGCCGATCGACGCTCTGGCGCGTGATCCCCGCCTCCTCGGCCAGAATCAGGACGTTCAGGGTCCAGCGCACAATGTCGGTCCAGCCGGGGTCGCCCTGGCGCACAACGGGGCCGAGCGGCTCCTTGGAAATCACATCGGGCAGGAGCACATGGGCGGTCTGGTCGGCGAGGGTCGCCCTTGCAGACGCCAGGGCCGAAATATCGGCCGACAGCACGTCGCAGACGCCTTGCTCGTAATCCGCACGCGCCCGCTCCAGCGTCGGCGCCAGCACCGGCATCCAGTTGATCGAACGGGTCTTGAACCAGTCGCGCAGGTTCAACTCGCTGGTCGACCCTGACTGTACGCAGATTTTGGCCCCCGACAGCTCCGAGGCGCTCTGCAGCGAAAGGTCGCGCGGCGCAAGGAATCCTTGGCCGTCGTAGTAGCTGACGCCCGCGAAATCGACGCCTTCGCCCGCATCGCGGCTGAAGGTCCAGCTGGTGTTGCGCGACAAGAGGTCGACCTGTCCGGCCTTCAGGGCCGCGAGCCGCATGTCATTGGTCAGCGGTATGAAGGCGACCCGTTCCGGACTGCCCAGCACCGCGGCGGCGAGCGCGCGGCAGAAATCGATGTCGAAGCCGCTCCAGCGCCCCTGTGCATCCCGATGGGAAAACCCCGCGAGCTCCGGATTGACGCCACACCGCAGGACTCCGCGCGCCTTCACGGCCGTCAGGGTCCGGCTTGCCGCGGCCGTCGCGCCGGCCTCATCAACGACCGGAACCTTGTCCGGCGCGCTCGAAACCGGCGCCGTACGCTCGCAGCCGCCGGCCAGCGCGGCGAGCAAAAGGGCCAGGGCGAGTCGTTTCACGGCGAGGCGTCCTTGATCGACGGCGCCTAGCCGCCCTATGGGAGTGGGCAACCATCGCTCCCCGACGCCAAGGCTGGCAACCCGCATGGACGAAGAAACACGCCTGATCCACGCCGGTCATGTCGCGGCCCTTCAAGCCAGGACGGTCAGTCCGCCAATCCAGCGTGGCTCAACGGTGCTGCTGCCCAGCGCGAAGGCTCTCTACGATGGCACGCTGGGCTACGGTCGCGCCGGGCTGTCGGCGCAGTTCGCCCTGATGGACGCGCTCGCCGAGCTTGAGGGCGCGACCGACGTCCAGCTCTATCCGTCAGGCCTCGCGGCGATGACCGCGGCGATCACAGCCGTGCTCAAGTCCGGCGATCATCTGCTGGTGGTCGACACGGTCTACCGGCCGGTGCGCTACTTCTGCGATCGGGTCCTGGCGCGGTTCGGCGTGGCCGTTCAGTACTATGATCCCCGGCTAGACGCGGCCGGGGTGCTGGCGCTGGCGACTCCCGAAACACGCGCGATCGTCATGGAGTCGCCCGGCTCGCTGAGCTTCGAGATGCAGGACGTGGCCGCCATCGCCGTCGCCGCCCGCGCCCGTGGCGTGCTGACCATCGCCGACAACACCTGGGCCGCGGGCCTGCTGTTCAAGCCGCTTGCGCAGGGGGTCGATATCAGCGTCCAGGCCCTGACCAAGTATGTCTGCGGCCATTCGGACGTCTTTCTGGGTTCGGTCGCGACGGCTGATCCTGCGACCGGCGCGCTGATCAAGGCCTCCATCGCCGATCACGGCTGGTCCGTGGCCCCCGACGACGCCTATCAGGCCCTGCGTGGCCTGCGCACCCTGGCCACCCGGCTGGAGCGGCAGGGGGAGAGCGGACTGGCGGTCGCCCGGTGGCTGACCGACCAGCCGGCGGTGCTGACCGTCCTGCACCCCGCCCTGCCCGGCGCGGCCGGCCACGACCTGTGGACGCGCGACTACAGCGGGACCTGTGGCCTGTTCGGCTTCGTGCTGCAACCCGGATCGCCGGAACGGGTCGAGGCCTTCCTCGACGCGCTGCAGATCGTCGGCCTGGGCTTTTCATGGGGCGGCTTCGAGAGCCTCGCCATCAGCTGCGACAAGCAGCTGACCTCACGGACCGTCGATATCGCCTACGGCGGCCCGCTTATGCGCCTGCATGTCGGCCTGGAGAGCCCCGCCGACCTGATCGCCGACTTGCGCAAGGGCCTGGACGCCTACAGCGCCTGACCGATGGCGACCCCAGCAGGACTCGAACCTGCAACCCCCTGCTTAGAAGGCAGGCTAGGATTCAATGAATTCAAGGGCTTGGGGTGTAAAACATCTCCAATGGCCTTAAGCGAATTCAATGGGTTATGTGGCGGGCGCAAAATCTACCGCCAGATTGGATCCCCCTAGCGAGCTATCCCGTCGGCAGGACAGGATGACGGCAAGGCGCCAGGGGCGGCGATTGAGCTGCGTCCGGGAAGCCGTCGTCTAGACGCCCTGTCCGGCCAGCTCCCCACTCGATCCAGACCGGCCAACACAACGCCTCTCAATCAGCAGCGGAAGTTGACGCCCGTCGTCCGCGCTCAATCGACTTTGCGGAAAATCGCACCGCCACTTGGCTGACCGCCCGAACCGGCGTGTCTGACGTTGGCGTTCCAGTTGCGTACGCTGCCCGATACGCGGGCCAGGTCTATCGGCGTGTTGATGTTTTCAAAGGCCGGAGCAGACCCATTGTCCCAAACCACCGTCGCCATGCCGACGAACTCGGCGAAGCCTCGAAGCGACGATCGCCCCGTGGCAAGGTAGTCAGGCAGCCTGGCCTGCATCGCAACGTCCCAGACCGCGCAAACCGGGTGCAGCCGGCCAGCGCAGATTGCCACCGCGGCGCCTACGTTCGGAATGAGACCCTCGTCCAGTCGTCGCGCCAGATCGTCGGGGAGCAGGGGCATGTCGCACGGCAGCGTCAGAAGGCGACTTGCCCCCGCCTGTCTCGCGAAGGTCAGCGCCGCCGACAAGCCGGCCAACGGGCCGTCAATGTCCGGGTCGTCCAGCACCAACGTCGCAGCGACCGGACCCACCTGATCCGGCGAACGCACCGACACGGCGACCCGCGGTGACCAACTGCGCGCCTGGTCAAGCGCGTGGACGATAAGGCTACGCCCGCGGTACAGGCGCAGCGGCTTGGCTCCGCCCATGCGTCGCCCCTCGCCGCCCGCCAGAACCACGACCAGCAGGTCCAGCGTCATGCCGCCCGCTCCCGACGCGGCCGGCCACGCCGGGCCTTCGGCGCGGGCGCCCCTCGGCCGGTAGCGTCCGCAACGCTTTCAACCGTCGTTTCCAGATCTCGTAGCAGGCCGTCCTGAATGGAGTAGATCCAGCCGTGGATCGACAGCGGCTGGCCGCGCGCCCAGGCGTCCCGGACAAAGGGATTATCGGCGAGGCTTTCGACCTGGGCCAGGACGTTTCGTTCGCAGACAAGGTTCACCCGGGCGTCGAAATCCAGAATGCCGTCCAGTTCGGCCGCGTCCCGCCGGCACAGGCACGCCACCGGCTGAAGCCAATGATCAATAAGCCCGTGGCGCTGGCCGGACAGCGCCGCCCGCACCCCTCCGCAGCCGTAGTGACCGCAGACGATGATGTGGCGGACCTTGAGGATCTCGACCGCGAACTGCAGCACCGACAGGAAGTTGGCGTCCTGCGGAGGCGTGAGGTTGGCGACATTGCGGTGCACGAACAGCTCGCCGGGATCGAGGCCGACAATCTCGTTGGCCGGCACGCGGCTGTCGGCGCAGCCGATCCAGAGATATTCGGGGCCCTGCTGACCGGCCAGCCGGCGAAAGTACTCCGGATCCATCCGCGTGCGGCCTGCGGCCCAGCGCAGGTTGCGATCGAACAGCTCGGCGATCACACGACGGACTCCGTCGGAGCCATGCCGCGCCGCGCGGCGAGGCGCCGGGCCAGGCCGGTCAGATCTTCGGCCGTCAGACGCTGGCGGGCGATCGGCAGGACCACGGCGTTCTCGAGCGCCAGATGGCGCCGCTCCTGGACGGCGAAGGCCGCCAGGTCGCGCCGACCGTCGAGACTGACGCCCGGCGCGGCGCGGATGTCCAGGCAGCGTTCGAGGTAGGTCCGAACGGCTCGCCCGAGAACGCCGTCGGCCTTGTGCTCCGCCGACAGCACGCCAAGGACACCCTCGACCTCGTCTTCGGCGAGGCAGCGGCGGCGCAGGAGAGGAAAAAGGTCTTCCTCCTCATCGATGATGTGGATCGGCGCCTCGAAGCGGAGGAAGTCGATCACCTCGGTGATCGGCCCCGGATCGAAGAAGGTCGCCGCGCTCAACTGGTCGATCAAGGCGCACAGCTGGCGGTGCCGAAAGTGCTCGGCGAAGAAGAAGTCGAGAGGGGTCGCCATCAGCGCCGTCGAGATCGGCTCGATCCCGCCGTCGGCCCCACGCGGGGGCGACTCCCTCCCCCGGGTCACAGCTTCAGTTCCAGCGTGATCCAGACCTTCGTGCGGTCGGCGAAGGCCGGTGTATCGCCGTTGAACCGGGCGGCCTTCATCTCGAACGACAGTTTCGGCGTCAGCGGCAGCGAGGCCGAGGCGTCGATCTCACTGCCGTAGTCGAGGCCGCCGTCGGCGTCGGTGAAGTCATGGGCCGCCGCCGCCAGCTTGAGCTTGCGGGTTCCGACCGGGACGGTGGCCCCGACGCGCAGGTTGACGTCCTTTACGCCCCGCGCCGGGGTCGCCAGGAACACGTCCGCCCAGCCCTGGAACGCATGCAGCGTCGCCAGCGGCGTGCCGAAACCGCGCACGCCGTTGCCGTCCAGCCGCTCCAGACCGACGGTGATGTAGCGGCTGTCTTTCTTCAGACCGGCGGCCAGCGCCACATAGTCGAGGTCAAACCGGGCGGGGTTGGAGCCGTAGTCGCCCTGACTGGCGTATTCGACCTCCCAGGTCAGCGACGGGCCCGCGGCGAGCGGCTTTGAGCCTGTCAGCCGGGCGCCCCAGGTGGCGCTGGACTGCAGCGGGGCGGTCTCGAAGTCGAGCAGATAGCCGTAAGCGGTCAGCTGTCCGGCCGGGGTCTTCGTCTCCAGCTGGATCACATGGGAGTCGCTGTCCCACTCCCCCTGCGGGCTGTCGTCGCCGAGGATGCGCTGAACCCGGTCGATGTAGATCCAGGTCAGCGTCGTGCTCGGGTTGATCTTGAACGCCACCTTCGCCGCGTCGAAGGTCTGTTCGTTCTGGCGGAAGCCGACGTTGCCGACGAAGCGGGCGTTGCCCAGCACGATGCGCTGGCGGCCGACCACGACGGCCGCCTTCGCGCCGGTCCAGGAGACCTGGGCGCGGTTGAGCTCGGTGGTTTCGGGGTCGAGCACGGTCGGATAAGTCGTCTGGCCGTTGGTCGTGCTGTTGTAGCGGTCCGACAGGGCCGTGACGTTCTCGGCCTCGACGAGCGCCTTGAAGCCGTTCCAGGCCGGCGTTTCGTAGCCCAGCCGGGTGCGCAGAGTCAGGGCTTCGGCCTCGTTGGCGAAACCGGCCTGGTCGACGAACTCGTAGCGCAGACGCGCGTCGACGATCCAGTCGCCCTGCCCTTCGGCGGCGTGGGCGAGGCCAGGAGCGGCAAGGGCGGCGATGGCGAGGGGCAGAAGAGCAGCGGGATGACGGCGCATGGCGGTCAACGGCTCCGGATGAGGGTGAATGTGACTTTGGCGGGAACCAGCCGGGACTTGAGGATCGCGCCGAGCGCCGACAGGGCGGGGTCTTCGGCGCCCTGGGCCGCGGAGATGACCCGGGTCCAGGCTTCGTCATCGCCGCCCTGGACAAAATTGGCCACGGCGGTGCGGACCCAGTCGGCCGGGGGCGCGCCGTCAGCGGCTGCGGCGGTCTCGACCCGCTCCAGCAGGCCGGCGTCGGTGGCGGCCAGCCAGGACAGCAGACGCGGCGCGGCCGCCTGATCGGCGATCATGTCGCCGAGGGTCGCGCCTTCGGACAGATCGCCGTCGGCCGAGATCACCAGACCCACGCCGCGCGACCGGGCGCGGGCGGCCAGGTCGGACACATACTGAACCGCGGCGGCGATCCAGGCGCGGCTTTCAAGATGCATGCGGATGCGGCCGGCGACCTGTTCGAACGGCAGCTGACGGCCCTCGATGCGACGATCGAGCCGCAGGACATGCCAGCCGAAGCGCGACCGCACGGGATCCATTGAAATCTGCGCCGGCAGCAGGGTGGCGAAGGCCCGCTCGACCTCCGGGGCGAGATCGCCGGGACCGAGCTGGCCGAGCGAACCGCCGACCGCGCCGGACGGACAGGCTGAATGCTCCCGCGCCAGATCGGCGAACCGCCCGGGCGTTTCCTGAAGGATCTGTCCGATGGTCTTGGCCGCCAGCCGCGCCGCCTCGATGGCGGTGTCACCCTCGCCTTCGATGCCCAGCAGGATATGCGAGGCTTCGTAGAGGACCGGCGTGCGGAAGCGGGCGGGCGTGGCGTCATAGACCCGGCGGCACTCCGCCTCGCTCGGCGTCTCCGGATCGACCTCCTCGGCCAGAACGGCCCGAACGAGGGCTTCCTCTGGTGTTTCCTCGCGGCCCCGCTCGTCCAGCTCCGGGTCGGCGACCAGGCCCAGCTCGGCGGCGCGGTCGAGCAGCAGGGCCCGGACAGCGAGCGCATGCGCGGCCGCCGCGCGGACTTCCTCGGCCGATCCGCCTGGGTGGTTCTGGGCCTCCTGGGCGATCAGGCTTTCGGGGATCTGCACCCCGTCGGTGACGACGTAACGAACGGCGCTCATGACAGGCCTCCTGGACGACGGGCGGCGACGCGCGGCGGCGGCATTGCCCGGCGCGTGCGGACCAGCTGCCAGCCCCGCCGGTTGAGGTACCAGACCGGCGCCGACAGCATGTGGACCAGGCGGGTGAAGGGGAAAACGAGCAGGATCGTCAGACCCAGGACGATGTGAATCTTGAACACCCAGTGCACGTCGGTCAGCAGATCGGCGGCGCCCGGCCGCAGGGTGAAGATCCCCTGGGCCCAGCCCATGAACTTGACCATCTCGTGCCCGTCCAGGTTCTTGAGCGATTGCGGAATGGTCGACAGGCCGAGCAGCAACTGGACCATCAGCATGATCAGGATGGCGCTGTCGCCGAAGCTCGAGGTGGCGCGGATGCGCGGGTCGAACAGCCGGCGGTGCAACAGCATCGCGCCGCCGACGAGGCACACCGCGCCGGCCGCGCCGCCGGCGACGATGGCCAGGATCTGTTTGGCCGAGTGCGGCACATGCAGGGCGTCGAACACGGCGATGGGGGTCAGCAGGCCGACGAAGTGTCCGGCGAAGATGGCCAGCACCCCGACATGGAACAGCACCGAGCCCAAGACCAGCTGACGCCGCCGCAGCAGCTGCGAGGAGCCGGTGCGCCAGGTGTATTGCTCTCGGTCAAAGCGCAGCACCGAGCCGATGACCAGCACCGACAGGGCGACATAGGGATAGACGCCGAACAGGATGTGATTGAAGTCCATTGTCCGCTCCTCAGGCCGCGCCGGCGCGTCGGGAGACCGGCGCGGGACTGGCGTTCATCGCCTGGATCAGGTTCTCGGCCTTGGGGCAGCCGACGTCGGAAGGCCCGAAGGTGACGGCTGTTTCGGCCCACAGCCGGTCGAGCGTCTCGAAGTCGCCGGGATCGTCGTCCGGCTCCTGCATCAGCGAGGCGAGCGCCTCGGCGTCGGCCTCCGCGCCGGCGAGGGCCGTCAACGCACCGAACACCGCGCGATACGTGCTCTGGCGCTTGTGCAGGCGCTGGCCCATGGCCGCCAGGACGTGGGCCGCCTCGCCCAGCAGTGACGCCGCTTCCGGCTCGGGCAGCAGGGACAGGAATTCGAGGAACACCGGCAGGTTGTCGGGCAGTTCGTTGGCCGACAGCTCCACGCCCTTGCTGCGATAGAGCTCCAGCAGGGCGACCATGGCCTGACCCCGGTCCCGGCTTTCGCCGTGAACGTGTTCATAGAGGTTCAGCGACAGCGAACGGGTCCGGTCGAACTGCCAGACATAGCGTTCCTGCAATTCGAACAGGTCGCCGTCGGCCAGTTCGTCGGCCAGCCGGGCGAGCGAGCGCCGGATCTGGACCGGAACCATGCCCTCGCTCTCGATCGCCTGCACCGCGGCACCGGCAAGCGCCTGGGTGTCAGCGGTCGGATAGGCCAGCAACACGGCCAGGGCCTTGTATGTAAGGGCCATCTCAGACCTCCATGACGGGCTTGGCGCGCGAACGCGGATCGGAGCCGAACAGGCCGACCTCGGTGCGGCCGCCGGAGCAACCGTTGCCGAACGAGAAGCCGCAGTCGCCGCGTAACTCGTAGGCGTCCTCGGCGGTCTCGCGGTGGGTGGTGGGGATGACGAACCGGTCTTCGTAGTTGGCGATCGCCATGTACCGGTACATCTCCTCGATCTGCGCGGCGGTCAGGCCGACCCGTTCGGCCAAGGCGTGGTCGGTGACCCCCTCGACCGTCCGGGCGCGCATGAAGCCGCGCATGGCCAGCATCCGCTCCAGGGCCTGGACGACCGGCGGCTCGTTGCCGGCGGTCAGCAGGTTGGCGAGATAGCGGACCGGGATACGCAGGCTGGCGACGTCCGGCATCTGGCCGTCGTTCTCGAGCGCGCCAGAGGCGGCCGCCGACTGGATCGGCGACAGCGGCGGCACGTACCAGACCATCGGCAGGGTCCGGTATTCGGGGTGCAGCGGGAAGGC
>CAZISF010000008.1:0-53334 GCA_964541915.1 uncultured Caulobacter sp. | reverse complement strand
GCACCTCGTTCACACCGAGGGGGTCACAGGTTCAATCCCTGTCGCATCCACCATTTTTCCCCATGAATTCAACGGATTAATGACCGACCCCTCGTGGGCTCCCCGCTGCGCATCTTTTGTGGGGCGATCTGGGGGCAGTCGAGAAATTTATCAGAGCAGCGCCGTTTCGGGCGTAGCGCCGCAGCGAAGTCAGCAAAGCCGGTGCCCGGACAGCGAGTCGGGCGCACTGCACGCGCGCTGCTCGGAGCAGCCGTTGCTAGCTATCGCCCCTGAGCGGCCCTCTGGTTTTGATCTTTCGTTGAGGCGCCTCTGGCCTCACCGGCGACCTTAGGAAGGTCCGCGTGTGGAGGCGACAGTGCCTGACCGCGATTATATGGTTGCGATGGGCCGATGGAAGGCCTCGAAATGACTGCATCCGCCCCAAGGGCCGGTCCGGAACCAGGGGCCAGGAAATTCTTCAGTGAACCCCTCGGACAGGAGGTACAGCAATGCTTGTGAACCGACTGCCGTTCGATGGACGGTTCAAACCTGACGGCGCTCGGCGGCTGACCCAGCGATTCAGTGAACTAAGCCAAGCGGACTTGGCGTTCGTCCGGGATGCAATTCACACCTTCGGCTTCGTACTGCTGAGGCAGAGAGCCGTCGAAGATCCTCGGACGCAACTAGTTGGGCTCTCGAGAAATTTCGGGTTGATCATTCCACACGCTAGGTCAGATCCCGATGGAATTGCATTGATATCGCCTATAGACGGCACCCCAGCATACTTCGGAACAACATCTCACGCCCATCCGCCTCATACAGACGGGTCCTACAGTCACAGTCCTCCCGCAGTTACCCTGATGCTCTGCATCGAGCAAAGCACGTCCGGGGGAGAAACGGTTTTGGTGAGCGGCCGGGCACTAGTCGATGCGCTATTGGCTGAAGACCCAACTGCATGCCACGCCCTCTTCAACCATGACGCAATTTTGGTACGGCGCGATGCCCAAACGGCCGAATCCCCAGTTCTTGAGTTTGGAGAGAACCGACTTCGCATCAGGCTTCGCCTAGACGCGACCGCGAGATTCTCCGACGATCAGAACGTTCAACGGGCGGTATCACTTTGCCGCAAGTTTCTCGATCGGCCCGCATCTTCATTGGCGTTTCGTCTGGAGCCGGGGGAAGTCCTCATCCTGGATAACTGGGGTGTTCTTCATGGCCGAACAGCCTTCGATAAGAGCCAAAGGCGGCGCCTTCTCCGTCTCAATACCGACGGATTTGGCATTGAGAGTTTGGGACGGCCGTGGGGCATAGACATTTCCCCACAGGACAGGACTCAGCTCTTCTTGCGAAACCCGATATGAGAACCGACATTCGCACCGAGAAGCGGAGCTCCTATCTCCCGCACTTTTCCGAGTTCGAATAGTCCGAACGAACTCCCTGGAAACAGTACCCAACGGCCGGTCTCAAATGACATCATGCGTCGTCCGAACACCACGTCGATTGTGTGCCCGTTGATTTCTACCTCGAACTCATCGCCCTCGTTCGCTGGACCTATCTCCCCGGTGAACTTCATCATGCCAAAATTATCGATGTGCACGATTGTGCCAGGTCGAATAGCGAGCCGAACAATATCGTTGGGGTCCATCGCGTCGCCCAACGTTTCAAGCGCGACGCCTGAAGCGGCTTTCGCAGCTAGATGCGCTGTGGTGTATTTCCCCGCAAACGACACAAAGCCGCCGGCGTTGTGCGCCGAGAGATCATAAGGTTCCTGACAGCCAAAATCCCGGGTGAGCCAGTCAAAACTTCCCATGTTTCGGCCTATAAAAATGATGTTCTTTTCTTGAGTCCTACCAATCACGTTGCGAGGCCGCTCCCGCTCCGCATTTATAGTTGTCATGAACAGTGTGCCTTCGGGGTAGTTCTCGGCCATTAGACGGATGACAAAGTTGGTATTGAGTTTGGAGAAGGCAGGGCTGATCGGCACGAACGGCTCAATCTCGAGATTGCCGAATTCGGCCGTAGCCGAAATCAAGGTGGCTCGAAGCTCGTTTGCCGCCACATCCACACAGTCGGTGAAGAGTACAATCCGGCGCATAAGTGTCCTCCGCAGTCTTTTGGTCCCGACAAGCTAGAGCGATAAAACGTAGTTTCATAACATGCCGGCAGATAGCCCCATCACTCCGCCCCGTTTGAAGCCCGGAGACTTGGCCAGGGTCGTTTCGTTTGGCCTGAGCTTAAGAGGTGCCTCACAAGAACAAAGGGCGCTCTGCAACGCCACCTTGTCAAAGTTGGGCCTGCGGGTTTCGTTCGGTAAGCACGTCGATGAGAGTGATGAATTCGACTCGTCGTCGATCGAAAGGAGGTTGGAGGACCTGCATGACGCCCTCGAAGATGACAGTGTAAAGATAGTATTCGCAGGCCTAGGAGGCATGAACTCTGGTCAGCTTTTGAGATACGTCGATTGGACCCTACTTCGAAAACGCCCAAAGATATTGTGCGGATTCTCAGATATGGCTTCCATTTTGAACGCTGGGTTTAGTAAAAGCGGGGTCATAACCTACTACGGCCCGCTCTACGGAACATTGGGAATGACTGGCGGCGCTCAATATATGCTGGAGGCGTTCAAGCAGCTGTTATTCGTCGGGCCGCCGCTGACGGTCGAGCATTCCACCACTTGGAGCGACGATAGCTGGTGGCTGGATCAAATTAACCGAATCCATCACCCCAATCCGGGACCAGTCATCATCAACGATGGAGTGGCCGAGGGGCAACTTCTCGGGGGGCATCTAAGTTCCTTTTCAACACTCTTCGGAACCGAATTCATGCCCGATTTGACAGGCTCCATCCTTATGGTGGAAGAAAACAGCGAGATCACGCCGCGATCTTTTGATCGTCTTCTGCAAACACTTATTCACCAGACGGGCTTTGCGAATATCCAAGCGTTGCTGTTCGGACGATTCACATCGCCAACGGGCATCGATGCCGGCATGTTAACTAGAATACTGCGCTCATATCCCGAGCTTTGGAAGGTTCCGATAGTTGCCAATATGAGCTTTGGCCATACTTATCCTCAATTCACTTTTCCCATTGGCGGGCGCGGAAGGATAAAGGCAAAGAATTTTCTAACAGAGTTTGAGATCGTACCATCGTAGTGTCCGGATACGCCGCGAACCCGAAAACTGAGAGCCGCAACCAATATGACCGAGATCGGAGAAACGTTCCGCGTAGCCGGCCCTGTCACGTTCCCGATCAAGGCTGGCACCGCCCAGGCGGTCGCATTTGGAAATAACGGTGCGCAAGGGACCGATTGCGCCGTGGCCATCTACTTCGGCGAAGAGTCATTCGTCGCCCGTGAGAACGTGCCCTTGCGGGTCCACTCTTCGTGCTTTCCCAGTGAAGTTCTGGGTGCAAGTGACTGCGATTGCGCCGGTCAATTGGACGCGTCTCTGGCGGTGGCACGAAGGGAGGGCGGTCTTGTCATTTATCTCTTCCAGGAAGGAAGGGGTGCTGGACTGTTCTCAAAAATCGAGGGCATCGGCCTGTCTCAGGCGAGCGGAGCTACCACATACGAAGCATACGATCTGCTTGGCTTAAGCAGAGATAGTCGTGAATATGGAATAGTTCCCCATGTGTTGCGTCACCTGAAAGTCGAAAGCGTTATCCTGCTGACAAACAATCCAGAAAAGTCGCGATTATTACGTATCTGCGGCGTAGATATTGCTTCTACCCGGCGAATATTTGGAACACCGTCGCCGGCAAATCTAGAATATCTTTGGACGAAGCATCGATCTGGCGGTCATATTCTGGAAGGCCTTTTCTCAGATGACGTAGTTTGCGTTTTGGACCGCGGCCTTGGCTTCAAGTTTCTAGTCATTGATGACCCGAAGGCCATTTGGCTTGATGACGGCTGTGTCCACGACTTTCTCCGAGCGGATCTCCTAGCTCTAAAGGATGATGGGTTCAGCATTATTCTCTGCCTTCGTGGCGACGTGTCGATGGCGATGGATAAGCTGTCGAGGGCCCATATCGCGCATGCGTTTGACGGGATAATTTTCGGATCAGGACTTCAACCTGGTCCACGGTCCCCGATTGAAATTTTGTTGGAGCGAGTCCGCATTGATAGGCTGACCTATCTCGGGGACCGCCGGGACGAACTCGGCGAACTAGTTACTGCGCTCGGTGTGGATTTTGTGCACCTTCGGGAGAGTTCACCGGTGACAACGCAACGAGGCCATTTCTCGATGGCTATTAGTCGCCTCAGAGAACTTACCTCTGCTTTGCTGTGAGACTCTGCGAATCCAGAGATTCGACCTATCCATGACGCGGGCGACAGACACTGATCGACTCAGCGGGGCGTCCGTGCTGGAACGCCTAGCGACTTAACGATGCTGGCCTGCGCGGTTCACTAGCAGGGCCGCTACGATTGCGAAGCGTCGCCCCTCTGAAAGGCCCCGGGTCGGATCGGCATCCCACGGATCGAGAAATAGGCCTTCTGGGCATCGCGACGCACGCCCCTTTTCCGAACGAGCACGACGTCGGCTGCCGGTGCTGTTCGGCCAGGATTCAATCGCCCGCCCGCTGCAAAGACACCAGCCAGGGCCGCCGACAAGGCAAGTGACGCCAATCTACATTTTGTGAGTTGCGGGTTCGAACCGGCTGAGCCTCGCCACGTCGGCTAGGCGCCAAGTGCGGACATTGGCGGTGGTGCGGAGTGCGGAAGTTGGCGGGACCAAGCCGGGTCGCGTGGTTCACTTCGGCTCGGCGCTCCAAGCGCGCCCATAATCGTACCAGGTTTGATGCCGGCGACCCTATAGTTGAAGGGCAACCTTCGATTCCCCGCTTCGCGGAAAAGCTGATGATCAATCCCGCAACAGCGCTGTCCTTCTCGATGTTCGAGAACCCGGGGGTCTATGCCTTGCTCCTCGGCAGCGGCGTTTCGCGGGCCGCGCAGATACCGACGGGCTGGGAGATCGTTCTAGATTTGGTCCGCCGGATCGGTCGGCTGGAAGGCGCGCCTGACCAGGTCGACTGGGCCGCATGGCATCTTGAGCGGTTCGGCGAGCCGCCGAACTACTCCAAGCTTCTGGATACACTCGCCCAAACCGGCGCCGAGCGCCGCTCGATCCTTCACCAGTTCATCGAACCCACCGCCGCCGACAGCGAGGCGGGCCGGCGCACCCCGACCCGGGCCCATCAGGCGATCGCAAGGATTGTGCGTGATGGCTACGTGCGCATCATCGTTACAACCAACTTTGATCGGCTACTCGAAAATGCCCTGCGCGAAGTCGGGGTCGAACCGGTGGTCATCAAATCGGACGACGACCTGAAGGGCGCCGCGCCGCTCATCCACACGCGCTGCTTGGTGCTGAAAGTCCATGGCGACTACATGGACACGCGCCTGCGCAACACCGAGGGCGAGCTCGGGGCCTACAGCAAGACTCTCGATCGCTTCCTCGATCGGATCTTCGACGAGCATGGCCTAGTCGTCTGCGGCTGGTCGGGAGACTGGGACACGGCGCTGCGCGGAGCAATCGTGAGGGCGCCGAGCCGGCGATATCCCCTGTTCTGGGCAAGCCGGCGCGCACCAGAGTCCGGCACGCCGGCGGCGGATTTGCTCGCGGCCCGAGACGGACGCTGGCTGCAGGTCGACGACGCTGACAGCTTCTACGATCGCCTAGCGGCCGACCTCGAGACACAGGCCACTCTGATGCGGCCCAACCCGCTATCGCTGGAACTGCTCGTCGCAACCGCGAAGCGCTATCTGGGCCGGGCGCACCACCGGATCGAACTCGCCGACCTTTTGCGAGACGAGTTCGAGCGGGCGCGGGGCTTGGTGCGTGAAGCAGCCTTCGAAGCCGGCGGCAGCCTGGACTATGCAGAGTTTGGACGGCGTATCGCGCGCTACGATGCGATCTACGAGGGCCTGGTTCGAATTCTGTTTGCGATGGGCCGTTGGGGTGACGGTGCCGAAACCTCTCTGGCGACCGATATCGTGCGCACGCTGGCTCGCCGGAGCCGCAGGAGCGGTATGACGCTCCTCCTTGAGCTGCCGACCTATCCCGCGGTGCTCGCCTTCTACGGCTACGGACTGGGCCTCCTGCAGGGCGGACGCTGGCCCGACCTTTACCGCTGGCTCCGCCTGTCCATTAGGAATGGACGTCGTGAGGATGCCGAGGCGGCGGTCGAAAACCTCTTCCTCTGGGACTGGGGCGGCAATGGCGAGGACTATTTCAAGTCCTTGCCTGGGTTGGAAAGGCACAAGACTGCGATGAGCGACCACCTGCATCGCTCGCTCGAAGGCTGGCTCAGCCGTGAGTTCCTGGCCGAACGAAGCTTCGACATCACGTTCGACGTCTTCGAGCTCACCGCGACGTTGGCGTTTCTCGACGCCAAGGGGGCCGCCGACAAGATCAAGGTGTCGACTGCCCGGCAACACCCTGAGCGCGCTCCAGTTGGCCGCTTGGCTTGGCAGGACAGCGACCGGAAGGCCGAGGTAATCGACGCTCTCACATCCCGGGAAGTCCGAGCATCGGTCTTGGCGGCAGGCTTCGCCGACGGCGATGAAGAGAACTTGACCCTCCTGGTCGCGAACGTTTGGAGGATATTCCCGATTGTGAACTGATGGGGCGTAGGAGGCGTCGGCCAGGCTAGGAAAATGCCACATCGCGCAAGTTCACAGGCATGCCCAAGCAAGAAAATAGAAGCCGCTCGTTGGTGCGTGAACAGCCGTACGAAAGCTCCAGGAATTCCCAATACGACATCGACTCTCCCCGGCCAGAACCGTCGACCGCTGGCTAAGGTGCACCGACGCTGCTGCGCTGCTCAAGGCTAAGGTCCGGCGAAGTTCGACCGCTGGAGCTCGCAGCACCACGGCCGCACGGATCACCCCAGGGCTGAGAGGTCTTCTCGCGCGATGTGCATGCGCAGCTTCCCCGCGTCGCGCTCAAGACGCGCGAATTCCGGGTTGTCCGGTGTCGGCCGAATGATCCAGCTGGCGTGAGCCTGCGAGATGATCCCGCTCGGCTTGATCCGGACTTCGATCGCGTAGCTGCCGTCCTTGTCCATTGCCAGAGCCAGAGATCGAGCCCGATCGGGCGCATCCGGATCTCCCTCGCCCCGGTGCGGGCAGACCGAGACCACCACGTCCTGTTCGCCGCTGAGGATGAAGCGAGCCATGGGCTGGCGGCGCAGGCGCTTGATGGCCGCGCGCAAATGATCGTCCAACGTTTTGCGGCTGTCTCCGCCGAGATTGCGCAGGAAGCTATCGCCCCTCAGCCAGCCTGGCGCGGCGGTGTGCTCAAGCGCGGTAAGGACAGCCTGATAGTGTTGCGGCATCTTCTGGCCCGGCGGAGGGGATTTGGCCCAATCGTCCACGGCGAAGTAGTCGTCGATGACCTCGGAATAGGCCGTCGCCATGACGCGATCAGCGCCGTCTTTCTCGATCATGTCCAGCACGGTCATGTCGAAGCGGTTGTTGCTGACATAGGCACCCAGGTGGTCGAGTTCGTCGAACAGCATGACCCTCTTTTCGCCGGCCAGTGCTTGGCGGACTTCGAGATAGTGAAAAAGCTGGCCGGCGGCCGGCAGAATTTTCGTCAGCACGAAGAGGTCATCGACCGACATCGAGATGAAGGGAAACCGCCCGAGGATCGGCTCGATTTCCGGCAACTCCTTACACATCGCCGAGAAGGGCGTGAACGACTCGACAGTCAGGCCGATGGGCAGCACCGTGCGGTAGTCGGAAAGCCGGACCTTCCTGACTTCGCTATAGATTCCGCCCTCCAGGCGGTAGAGCGCTACCTCCTCGGCGGAGGCTAGATAACGTAGAAACCTCTTACTTTGGCGGTATGCCTTGACGACGAGGTCCTGGATCGCCCGCACATGGCTGGAAAAGCCGGTGGCGGGAGACTGCATGGCCGTGACGCCGGCCTTGGCCTCGATCTGGATCATCGCGTCGTCGAGGAGAATCAGGACATCGCTCTCGACCCACTGGCCTGAGTCCAGATCGCGGAAGTAGATGCTCTGCGGCATCTCGGCGTTGGCGAGCTGTGAACCGAAGATATAGCCGAACGCATCCTCGCACATCGCTGCCTGGCGCTTACCCCAGGGTTGGCGATAGTCGGGCTCTCGAACCAGCAAGCCGCGCTGTAAGGCGCGATAGGTGGAGTCTCGGACAAACTGCGGATCGGTGGCGAAATAGTCTTCGCCAAGCCGGATCAGCGGTCGGATCCGTCCTGGCAAGGTGAGCATCGGCGTGCCGGAAAGCGGCCCCTCGGCGAAAAACTCCTGATGGGTTCCCCGCTCATAGGCCAGATCTGACAGGAGCGTCGCTGGCAGGCCGGAATGGCGGCTGAGGTTACAAACGCCGCCCTTGAAGATATCGAGCATCGAGCCGGCCAGGTCGCCGCCGCTGGCGGCGTTCACCCGGGCCAAGGCCTCGTCAAGCGCCCCATCAGTGTCAGCGACCAGCGACTTGAAGCGTTCGTGGGCCTCCCGGAGCTTCAGGAAAGCCTGCGGCATGCCCCGCCGCATAGCGTCGACAGCCGCCTGCACGCCTTGGGCGATGGCGCGCCCATCGACACCATAGGCTCGCACCAAGGCCTCGTCGTGGGGTCCCAGCACATAGGCGAAGAACTCCGCCTCCAGTGTCTGGTAACGATGCCCCCGGATCGCCACCCAACTGTTCTTGGCGTGGTATTCGACATCACGAGTCATTTCGCCGAACGGGCCGGAGGCGTCTCCCAGCGAACTGGCCATGCAGTAGATCATGGTTGTGCCGAAGAGCTCGTTGGCGGCCGCGAGGATCGCATCGACGTTTTCGGATTCGAGCCTCGCGTAACTGGAGGCTGGCGGCTCAGCGCTCCAGACGGCGTGCGCGTATTCAGCGACCAGCTGCAGACCCTCCTGGGTCGCGGACGGCGCAAGCGACGCGCCGCTTTCCTCCGCCTCCAGGCCGGAATTGAGAAACAGCAGGCACAACCAGACAAGGCTCAGAATGTCGTCGGGCGCATGGCGGGCGATCAACTCGCGGAGACGAGCGCTGGTCTCGCTCATGCGTTGCTCGGCCAAGGTCGCGTCGGGCATCGCGGGGATGGCGTCGGTCATGTCAGCGGCTTGCATAAAGCTGATCGGCCTGCGCCGAACCGATCGCATCAAAGGGCTGGTCCCATGCCCCGACGCTCCGGCTAAGGAAGACGCAGCGTTCCAGACCCGTCTCTTCGAGGGTCCGGCTCACCACGCCCGCGATGGCCCAGTTGCGCAGTTCGCGTGTGGCTTCGGCGTGGATGTAGAACAGGACCACCGCTCGGCCAGGCTCAGACGGAAGCAAGACCAGGACATTCTCAACGTCGGTGTCGCCGGGCCGCCGCGCGACCTCGGCACCGATCTTCTCAAGTTGCTTTACGCAGGCATATTGCCGGCCGGGCGGCACCGCGCGCAGAATGTCCAGCGACAGCGTCGTCCAGCCCTCTAATGCCCGCCCCTCAATCTTCGTAAGGATGGCCTCGAAGAGCGGGGCGAGCGCTGGTTCGGGCCGTTTGCCGGGGTGGCCGATGTCCAGGTTCTGGAAGTAGAGGTCGATGGTTTCGGACATGCCGACGATCGAGATTCGTTCGTAACCGTCGGCCTCCTCCAGATGGAAACCGGTCTGGAGGTAGAGCCCGAGATAATCGAGTTCGAATCCGATGAAGTCCGCGCTCTTCTGCAGCCGCGCCCGCTCATGGAAATAGTCGAGGAACTGCGCGGGGTGGGTGAGCATGTCGGCCACGCAGGCCAGGTCGGCGACACTCAGGGTCGTCGCCAAGCCCATGTTGGTATCGACCCAGCCGGCGCCTTTCAGCTCCCGTTCCGACGAGGCCAGGATCGAAAGGTCGTCGAGTGTAACGGAAATGCGGATAACCGTGTCCAAAGTGGCCGGCTCGAGCTCAAGGCCCGTCGTGACCGCGAGCGCCGCCGCGTCGCCCCCCTTGGCCGCGGCGATGATGTTCGCCAGACGGGCCGACTGTTCCGACGGGTCCACGATCAATTGCCGAACGTGTCGGCGCACCCGGTCGGGCGCGCCGCGCAGACCCTGGGGCGTCAGGGCCGCGGACTTGGCTTCCACGATCAGCAGCGCTCGGTCCAGTTGGACGAGGATATCGGTCTCGTAGCCGACCTCCTCCCAGGTCCATTCGAGACCGGGACGCACCCGCGCCCCGGGCAGCGCGACCTCGAAAATCCGCGCCGCCTCCTCTTCAAGATAGACGGCCCGCCGACTCTCCAGCGCGACCTTCGCCCCGCTCTCTTCGCACAGCGCCTTGAGGATCTGGTCGAGGAAGCTGACGACGGTTTGAGGAATGGCGAAGAAATATTCCTCGCCCGTCTTCACACCTGGGCGTTGCCAGACGGGATTGGCCAGAAACAGCTGCGCCAGGTCCTTCCCAACCAGTTCGCCAGGGCTGAGGCTGAGGCGATCGAGGATGGTGCGGGCGTGCTCCTGGCTGACGTTGGCGGATTCGGCGATTTTCGCCACCGGCGCAACCGAGTTGACTACCAGCCATCGGTCGGCGTGGAACATAAGGCGAGCGCGGATCGACTCCAGGGGCTCGTCCGGATCTAGGGCGTCGAGAAAGTCCTGAGGATCGCCCGCAACGCCCGGAAAGCGGGCGAAGAAGTCTTCGACCAGCTGGCGGATCGTCGGCGCGCGGAAGATATCCTTCAACAGCACGAAACGCGCACCGACCTGGGCTTCGATGGCCACCACCGTCTGCTCGGCCACGGCAATGACATCCAAGGCGCCGAACCCCAATTTCGCACGCAGCGACGGATCTAGAGGTGCGAACAAGCCCTTTAGAATTCGCAATATTTCAGAGTATCGCGCCCAGTTGCGGACCATTTGGGTGTGCGTGCGCAGGCGGTCCTGAAGCATGAGGACCAGCACTTGCTGTTTGTCGGTGATCCCTTCAGAGGCCAGAAGCCGCTGTCCCGAGACGGCGGCGGTGACTTCCAGCGTCAGGTCGATCGCCTGCTGCATTTCTTCCGGCTCCGCCGGTCGCCGTCCCCACTGGGCAGCGGGGAGCGTAAGCGCGAGCGCTTGCAGAAATTCCACGTGATGCTGCTGTACGCCCTCGATCATAGTCTTGCCGGACACTCCGTCAGGCCCGAGGGGCGATCGCAAGCCCCAGCCGGCGATCACCGCGATCAGGTGCGGCGGATAGCAGAGGCTGAGCAAGTTGGAGAGGCGGTCAAGAAGCGTCGGCAATTCAGCGGCTTGGACCTTCGCCTTCTCGCGCATCTCTAGGCCGATCGCCCGCACCATCTCCTTGTCCAACGCCTGGAAGACCGGGCCTGCGCGTTCGCCTACGATTTCGCCGTCGGTCATGCCGCCTCCACAATCTAGGATCGACCCTAGACGACGGGCAATAACCGTCAAAACCGGACATATTGCGATGGACCTTTGCCGCTTGGGATCTATGCACCTCGCGTGGTCCAATTAGCCTTCCGTTCCTGGCCGGCGGTCGGGCCAGAATAGAGCGCTCGACTCAACCAGGACGCCTATGCAGCTCTCCGACATCATCCCCGCCAAGGGCCAAGTTCAGCGGAACTACTGTGAGAGCTGTAATTCCCACCTCGAACTGGCTTTCAATGATTTCGACCACGTCGTTTCGGACGTTGAGATCACGATCCTTGGCTTGCCGCAGCTGGTCTGCCCTGCGTGTAAACGGTCTCACCTCCCCGATCTCTCACGTTACACCATCGTCCGGCTGCATCACGACACGATCGCGGCCGGGCGGCGAGCTGTTCACGTTCAGCGCCGCAAACGCACCAACGACTGGAAGCGTACGATCGTGCGGTTCGACTACGACCCGGACGATTATTTCTACATCCCGGGCCTTTACCGCTCATTCGACGAGGGCTTCCTTCAGCCGGTGTTCTTCAAGCGCCGTGCCTTGATGAAGTACGACAACCTCCCTGGCTACCGGGTGAAGTTTGCCTCACGAACCTATGGCTCGATCATCACCGAGAACAACGATCTGATCGCGTTTGGAATCAACCGTCACGACGCCCTTGTGATGTGGCTAGGCGATATCGCGAAGCTGCCCGATGCTGAGCAATATTTCCTTCGCTCGGAGAACATCCCTTCAGATCACGCGATCGGAAGCGAGTTCTATGATGGTCAGATCGAGGTTCGCTTCACCGACCGACCACCCGAGGATGAACTATTTCGAGCTCGGTCTGAGTTTTTGGCGGCCTGCCAATCGCGTTTTGGCGCCTCGTTCGGGCACTTGGATGTGGCGGTCCACGCTTTGGCCCTGAGGTTCAATCCGCCCAGCGTCGACACGCCCAAGGAGCGGCGGCACGTCGCTGACACCTTGAACAAGATTTACCTAGAATCGCTCGACAACGCCGCGCTGGCTAAAGCTCTTACTGCGGCAGGCGTCACCATAAAGGCGACAGGGAACCTCAAGCGCCTCGAAGCCTTGCTAGGGACCGTCGGGGCGTCGCCGGACATCCATGCCCTGATGTCCCCTTTCTATGTGCTCTACGATCTGCGGGTGGCCTACTCCCATATTTCAAGCACGGGCGACGACACACTACCGGACAACGTCTACGAGCGCCTGGAGCTACCGACCGGCTCGAACTTGTCCGGGCTCTACGACCGGCTCGTCGAGCGTATGATTGCATCCTATGATGCGCTCACCCTGTTGCTGCTTCAATAGCCGGCGGTGTGATAGGGCGATTTGTCGGCGACGGCGCGGGGGGTAGCGCTGTCCCAATAGGCTATGACGATTATGCTTCTAGAACTTCCACACGCCGCAGCGCCGACTACAAGCTGTTGGACAAATCGGTGGGCGTCCAGACCGTTGGGATGGCAATCTTTGCCTCGGCTGCGAGCCCGAATGGGTCGCGGTATTGAAGCTCCCGCCCGAGTGCCTCGGTTGCCCCCCCCTGCGCGGCGATCCTCAAGCCCAACTGGCCGGCTCCTCACCAGCCCGATCGCCAGGGAATTTCCATGAGCCTTTCCAGCAAGGCGACCCTGGCGTCATCATAGAAAGTCGCGCCCAGTTGGGACATCGGTTGTGGTGACTTCACGATCACCAGTCCGCACACCCGAGGCGTTTCGACCGACCCGAACCGCTTGCCCAGGTCCGCGGCGTTCTCTCGCAAGTAGCTCACGCGACGAAGATGCCTGAGTAGCGAGTCTGGGCGCCCCTTGTCGTCGGTTTGTCCGCGATAGCTGGATAGGCGCCGAGCCACCTCCCCTAGCGTTCGGCAAAGCTTGAGGTCCTTGGCTTCAATGACCCAAATCAGATTGTCTTGAGCGCTGAAGGCCAGGACGTCGATGTCCCCGAGCCGGTCCAGCTCTTGAGTTTGCTTTCGATTGAGGCACCAGCCCATGCCCATGCCGGACCAGGTCTGGAGCTCGTGCTCGGCGACGGCCTGGGCTACCACCTCGTTGAATTCGACGCCTGTTCGCGCGCCCATCCGACTGGAAAACCGCTGCATTGCTCGGCTAGACCAGAACCGATTTTGAAGGTCGCCGCCTAACGCGCCACCAAGGTTATGGACCAGAGCGCGCTCGATCACCCCCGGCGCGAGAACCAGCAAAGGATCGTCCTCCGCGGCCAATGCCAGAATTGGACGACCGATGAGCGAACGGGGGCGGTCGAACTTCGAAACATCGTAGTCGCCTACGACGGTGCCCAGCGGGATGTCGGACCAGCCATTTCGTGCCGGCAGAGTCAGTCGATCGATGAGCGGTTCGAGGTCGGCGTCCGCCAGGACTTCGTCATCTGTAAGCGCTTCGAGCAAAGCGCTGCGCCGACGAATGACGACATCCGTCCCTTCCTTCAGCGCGAGCTGAGCAACGCCCATCGCAAACTCGCGGAGCACCGCGTGCGGAACCCCATACTCAGCTTCCAGTGCTGCGCTGAGGTCCTCATCATCCGCCTCCAAAGAGCTTCGGGGACTTCGGGACTGATCGTAATTTTTGTCAGCCTCCATCCTGTCGGCGGCGTGGAGCGCGACTGCTGTCGCCTTCAGCGTCGTGTCGGAGAAGCCATGGTCCGACTGCAGGTCTCCTGACGGGCTGATCCTCAGGAATGGACTTTGATGCCCGGAAATCAAGGCGGGAAGCATGTCGGCGACGTAGAATAGCGCCATCGCCTTGGCTTGCAGCTCCTCGATGTCCATGAAGCCGACCTGCAAGCCGTCCAGGGGCGCGGCGTCGGACTGGGCGAACTCGGCGATGATGGCGCTGCAACGAATGACGCTGTTAATCTGCCTCCGCTGTTCCAGGCTGTAGCGGAGATCTCGCTCGACGCCGTGAATGGCGCGCATGGCCCGCGCCGTGGTTTCCCAGGTGCGCATATCCATCAGGGCGGCCTGCTGAGCCTGTAGCGCTGCGACAACGAGCTCTTTGCGATCGAGGCGGCCGACCATCGCCCGTAAATCGGCGATCTCCTGAGTCAGACAGGCGCGAACGAGAGCAACGCATTCCTCCACGCCTGTAAGTTCGCGCGGCGCATCCCGGGGCCGAACCCGCCAAACCGAACCATACTTCTCCATCGACATCGCCGTATGGGACAGGTGCCGCAGCGACTGAACCACACCCGCTGCGCCGAGGACCTCGATCACCCGCTCCACCATATTGGCGTGCCCGTGACGAACGGACGGCGGAGCGACGTTGCGAACGAGTTCTAGGGCGGCGTCACGCGTGAGCTCACGCCCAGCGCTAAGAGCGGCCGCTTCAATCAGCCCGGCGGCAAGCGCGATCTCAGATCGGTTCTCGGCCCTCAGCGCGCCAAGATGCCAATCGTGGCCCAGGTGCAACCGCACGACACCGTTCTTTTCCGGCCATACGCGCACGGCCGCATCGATCTGGTCGTCCGACGCCGGGGGGCCAACCTCCTCCGGCTGCGGATCCACCGACAGGACGAGGTCTATCACCGAGAAGGAGGCCCCCGACCATCGGGACCAACCCTGCAGCACCGACCGCCACCACTGTAATGTGGTGCTCCAGGTCTGATAGACGGTCTCGCGATCGGCGCCGCCGATGGCCTGGACCCAGGCAATGCCCGTTGGATCGACAGTCGCGCCGATCAGGCGCTGGCGTCTCACGGCTTCAACTGAAGCGTAGATCGGCTCGAGTTCACCCGAGTACGGCGCGCGTTCCATCCGCGACATGGGGCCCCAACCGAAGCGCGGATGTGGCAGCACGCGGCGGTCCCAAGCCAGGAAAGCTTCCGCCCGGATCTTGGCTTGATCGAGAAGTCCAAACTGAATGTTAGTCGGCGCTTCCAAGTGGCGGCTCTTGGGCAAGAGGTCGTAGTCGTTCTCCCGCCAATAGGCGTGCAGGTTCAGCCAAGTCCCAGGGTGATGCAGCTCGTAGCCGTCAGCGGAGAGTTGACGCCGCAGCAGCTCCAACCTCAGCACGTCGTGAGGCTTTCCGGCCTCGCCAAGAGCCAGCATGCACGCATCGCCAGCCTCGACCACGATCACCGGCCAGTCTGGAAACCGGTCGATCAGCGCCATCGGCATGCTGCGGGCAGCGCCCCAGCTCCCAGCCAGCCAGAGGGTGAAGCCCTGGCGAAAGCCGGGGATGTCCCGAGCCGCGGCGCGCGCGCCTGCCACCGAACGTGCGAAGGCTGCCTCGCTGCTGGTCGAGGCGGGTCGCTCACTGCCAAAACCTCGCTGCGGCCAGCCTTCGAAATCATCGACGGTTTCGAGGACATGGCAGAAGCGGCCGGCGGATATTTCCATGAGGTAGTCTAAGGCCGGTTGGCCGCCATGATCGACGAGCGACGTGTCGCCCTCCTGAAGGAAGCCGCACTCGGTGAGCCGGTCGTGTTGGAGCAGGAGCATGCTCTTGGTCATCTGCGGTTGGAGCTGCTCCTCGATCACTGCGTCGATCAGGTGGGCTCTGACGGCCGTCGAAATGGCACCGGGCGAGAGTACGATCCAATCTGTCCCACTGCGCCACAAAGGCTTGCGTTCGAGTGGCGACATGCCGACCGGGGCCGTCGCGAGAGGTTCCCGATCTTCCTCCGGGAAACGGAACGGCTCGAGTTCGGCGGCGTCGATATCAAGCCTTGCCAAATCCGCCGGGGTGAAGACGACGCGTCTGGCCAACTGTTCCAACACCCTATCCGCTGGTAAATTTATCCGCGCGGCAGCCGTATCGGGCCCCAAGGTCCATGAATCTTCGCCGGTGCGGTCGACGAGCGCATCGCTTAGGGTCAGCAGGGCTAACACCCGACCGAAGGGCCCGACCAATGAGGGTCGGTTGAGCTCCTCAAAACTCGAAACGATTAGATCCGTAAAGGCGGCGGACTGGTCGTGGGCCCCCTCCACGAAGCGGAACTCTCCGTTCCGTGTGACCACCTTGCCGATGAACGGCTGCTCGAGAGGATCTTCCCTTACGTCGATCCTCAACTGCCCAAAATCCTGATTCAGGAGACGATCCAGGGCAGCCCGATCTGCACCTCTACTCCCCATCGCGCATGCCGCGAGAATCCGGGTCGCCCAATCCAAGCGTACCTGATGAGCATGAAACGTCCGCTCGGTCGCCAGCCCCGCCACGACGGCCGCGCTTGCAGCGAACGATTTGTTCTTCAGTCGACTGATCAATCTAGGAAGCTTGACGAGCGCTTCGCGCGGCGTTGTCGGCCCGCTATGGCCGGTAAGAAACGCCTCCAGGTCGATGGTTGATCGCCCCCGCCGCACCGAGCCTCCGTTCGCGTTGCGCGTCTCATGGTAGGTTGAGCCGAGTCGCGGCGATCGTGACAATAGAGCCGTTCGCCCGAGTATCCCGAGGCTGCCGACATGCTCGCGCGCGGCGGAATGGTTCGGACAGGTTGGCAAGAACCGAAGGAAGGGCGGCCTCGCTTCCCGTTTCCAGACGCCGCGACCACTTTGATGCCAATGCATGATCGTCTGGGAGAGCGCTGAACTGGACGCAGAACTGATCGGAAACAAACAGACGTTCCCAACTTCCGAGAAGAGTCAGGAACCGCCGGTCGCCCTCAATTCCACGATCCGTTCATTGCACGTCTGCTCGACGAGCTGCTGGAGCGCGACGACTCGCCCGCTCAGCCAAGCCAGTTCTTCGGCCGTGATCTTGTAGTGAGATGAGTAGCGGGCATCGACGTAGGCGCGTCGCAGTAGCTCGAAGCAGCGGTTTTCAAACTTCGTCGCACGGGGCCATGCCCCGGACAGCCGGGCGTCGAATTGCTCCGCCTGCGAGCGGAGGAAATTCAAGCGGTGTGACTTAGGGCTGTAATACGTGAGGACCAACAGGACGCAGTGGTACAGGCGCTCGACTGATTGGTGCAGCAGGAAAGCTGCATCCTTATGGTCGCCTTCTTGGATGTAGAAGTTCGCGCCCTTCAGAGCGGAACTGGCCTTTTCTCCCCACTCACTGAAGTAAGCCTCCGCCTCCTTCAGCGCCTCCTCTGGCTTCAGCTTCTTCGGCCGGTCAAATGGATGGTTCGGCGCCTCGTAGAGGGCGATCCCGTCCTTGACGATGTCGGTGAAGAAGTAGCGCCCGAGCTTCAGCCGCTTGTTCACATCGGCGAGGCTGTGGACGATGAAGTTCACCGGCGCGGTCAGCTTGTGGCCGATGGCGTACTCGCGAACGAGGTGGTCCTCGGCTTTGGCCCAGTACTCCTGGACCTCGGTCAGCTCCTCGTGGTTGACGACCACGAGGATGTCGTAGTCGGAGACGTAGCCGCCCTCCGCATCCTCAACCCAGCCGCCGCGCGCGTATGATCCGAAGAGGATGATCTTGAGAATGCGGCCGGTCTTGTGCCGCTCGGCCTTGCCGCCCGCGAGCCGTTCCTCGAATTCGGAAAACAGGATCTCGACCACGCGCGCCAGCTCGCGCTGCTTGCTCTCCGGCAGGTGTTCGAGACTGGTCTTCATGGTCCTGTTGTCCGCAATGGCCGAAGGGATGGCAACCCCGGGGCGCAGCAAGCGCGCAGGGCTCGCCCTAAGCGCTTGCCGAGCCTATCGCGGTAGACCGGGCTGGCGGTCCAGGGGCGCGAAGCGCTCGCGACGCGACGGCGAAGCCGCCCTTGACGGCCGGATCGGTCTGCCGCCCCGCCGTCTCCAGCAGACCAGGCCACCTACCGCGCCCTCCCCTTCCCCGGCACCGGGTCCGGCTCCCGCGTCCGGACGCGGCCGAGTTCGCGCGCCAGCGCCTGCCGCCGGCTCTCCACCACCGGCATGGCCGCTACGAAGTCCCGCACCGCCGAGGCCAGCGCCCGGTCTTGCTCGTCGGCTGATCGCGACAGCACGGCGGCCTGCGCCAGATACATGCCGCGTAACCGGGTCTGCCGATCGCGCATCGCCGACTCCCAGGGCCGCGGATCGTCCTTGTCCCGTCCCAGCGCCGCGCGGCCCGCCTCCTGCCAGGCCGAGCGAACCGTCACCGCCAGCGGTCCCCGCCCCTCGCGCTGCCGGTCACCGATCTTGCGCAGCGCCGTACGCTCGGATTTGCGCACCACGCCCCGCGCCCGCCGCGGCGTCGCCTCCGCCTCGATGCCGCGATCCCGCAGCGCTTCGGCGAACAGCTGCCGCCAAGCCGCCAAATCGGCCTTCTTGGGATTGAGGCGCTCACCGCCATAGCCGAGCGCCCGGACACTCAGATGCACATGCGGATGACCGGCGTCGGTATGCAGCGCCATCACATAGTCGAAGCGCCCGCCGAAGGCCGACCGCGCGAAGTCGCCCGCCGCGTGCCGCATCGCCAGGGGATCGGTCTCGCGCGGCATCGACAAGACCAGCGACAGGCTCATCGGACTGTTGGCCCGGCGGCCCGTGTCGAGATCGGCCAGCGCCGCCCAGTCGCCCGCCGCCTCGCGCACCTCCTCACGGCCCCGCAGCAGCGCCCCGTCCTGATCCTCAAGCGTCAGCTCGCCGTTGCGGGAGATGTAGTCGAGGTGCGCCTTCAGGTGCGCCCCGTCCCGCGTGCGCCCCGTCACCTTGACCATCACCTCCGGCGCCCGTGCAACGATCCGCGCCAGCCGCGCGCGCGGCGACATGTCGGCCCGCCCTATCATCGCTTGCGGCTTCACCCGCCGCCCACCGATGGCCGGCCGCCACAGGTCTTCGAAGCCGGGAATGGGTTTGAAGTCGCTCATGGCCGCAGGGGGTTTCGCATGCAGGTAAAATTGGCCCGCCGACCTCGCTGGCCGCTAGGCGTAAGGCTACCCGCCAGGCTTCGTGCCGTCCGGCGCACAACCGCGCCCGGTTCCGGACGCCCTGTCATACAATGCTGCCTCCAAGGCTATCCTGCCCTAGACCCTAGACCGCCCTTTGCACGGCCGTACGCAATCTGGATTGGGTACGGCCCATTCGGACCAGGGGCAGCGGCGGTGCGGCACTCCAGCCGACGTTCAACGGAATATGCGGCCCGCACTTTAGCCGCTAGTACTGGCGCGCGAACCGCCATGGGATGCCAACGATTGCGGCGGAGCCCGGAACCAATGACGACCACCAGCGGTTTTTGCCCATATGGCGCTAGCTTTTTCTTCACGCCCGCCTCATACATTTCTTCTGAACATAGCTGGGAGATTCAAATGACGTACGAACCGCCGGTCGGAGATTTGGATTAGTATCCAATCCAGCTAACGCAAAAAGGGCCCGGATTTCTCCGGGCCCTTTTTCGTTCAGGCGGGCGTCACGTCGTAAACTGATTGGCCGCTTTTAGGCCGTCGCGGATCGGCGGCTTTAGGCGGACCTGGTGAGCTGCCAAGCTAGCCATTTCAGCGAGATCCTCCAGCATCTCGCTTGAGCTAACAGTGAGATACCGCCAGCAACTAAACACTGTGGTCGCTCGCTTGGCGCTCAATTGCGCCCGCTGGAGGGCGTCTGACGCTTCGACGTACTGACCGAGCACCATGTGGCAAAGCGCAAAGCACTGAAGGCCGTTGGCATCGCTGACTGGGCCATATTGTGAGGCCAACGCGAGCACTCGCGCGAAGATATCCATTGGAGGCGATTGCGTTACCGCCCAATCGCAGATGGCATAGTTGAACACGTCAGACATGGTGTCGGAGTGGAGAAGACTGGGGCCTTGGGAGGCTAGAGCATCTCGCGCCAGTGCGAATTCGCCGTTAGCAATCAGAGCCAACGCTCCGACTTTCGAAATGGATTTTTCGGCGTCGGGAAACTGCTGTGATGCCGTCTCAGCCAAGTCGCGCACAGCGCTGGCCGCAGCCCGATCGTTAAGGAGGGACATCAACATGTGGACCTTAGCTGATGTCTCCGACAGCGGGTTCAGGACAGCACGTTCTATGACGGCCCTCCAGTCGGCAGGGTCCTCTTCGAGCAGCAGCAGTAGTTCTGCTGCGGGCTTTGCCTCGAAGATGCCAGTTCGCTCCTCTGTCAGAAGCCGCCGGAGATCGTCGATGGCCGCATCCTGATCCTCAAGGGTCGCTCGGACAGTCGCTCGGCGAAGCAAAGCGAAGCCGCGATCCGATGAGCCTTCAATCACACAATTGAGCGCAAGGAGTTCATCCTCGGGCCGGGTCATTTGGCTGGCGAGTTCAGCGAGGCCCCACGCGATCTGGACGTCGTCGGGAAAACGGCCCGCAATCAGCGCAGCGTCGGCCTGGATGAGCTCGAGTTCGGCCCGGTCCCCGGTCTTCCGCAGCTCGGGGAAAGACCTGTTCATTCTAGCAAGAGCGGTTATCGCTCCATCTCGGTCAGCGAGGTTGTGGCCGATTATCGAGGTCAACAGCGCCTCGTACTCTTTTGCCAACCGCGTTGTCGGATAACTGAGCGTGTAGATGGGCTGCTGCAGCAGATCCAGCGAGCTGTAATGATGAATTTCGCAAGCCGCCTTGGTGTATCCGAGAGATTTTTGCGCCTCGTCGAGGAGCTTTTTAAGTATGAGCTCCTGATCGTCCAAATCCGGCAGGTTCGAGGGGCAGAAGTGAAGCTTTACCCGCTCCCGCCTTACCGGTGCCGATTCTCGCCGTATGCTTCTAACGATAGGATGCAAACCTTCAATATTCTGCGGCGTTGGCAGAAACATCACCACGACAGCATCCGGAAGCTGCCTGGTGCAGATGCCGCCGATATCAGTATGCCCGGTTCGGCTGTCGATCAGAACGTAATCGAATCCATCCTCTTCAAACGCGGCCCATTGCTGCTTCAGATCCTCAAACAGCAGGAATCCATCTCTCTCGGCGTAGAGCTCTTGCCAGTTAATGGCGGAGAATTTGGCCGCATACCCGGGCTCTGTATGCAAACCAGCCGGCATCAACCAAATGCGGTGATCGCCCGCGTCGCACACTTGAACGTAGTCGTTAAAGTCTGGCGCGATATTGGCTTCCTCGAAGTCCAGTACGTACTCGACCAGCCCCTTCCTATTACCCGCACACCGAAATGGTCCGTAACTTGAAAGTCCAGGCGCCTCCAAGTCAAAGTCCACCGCGAGCACCTTCTTGCCGGCTTGCGCAAGAAGATAGGCGACGTTGGCGAGGGCCATGCTGCGGCCGACCCCGCCTTTGTAGGAGTAGAAAGTGACGACGTACATTTTAGGCAGCCACCAAGTCGAAATAGGGCGCAGCGGGTCGCCGGTGCTCAACGTTCGTCCTAAACCGCGCACTCTCCCGGTGAGCCCCTTGCTGACCGGGCCTCCCGATCATCAATGAGCGAATGAGCCGGTCATAGACAGAAGATTGGAGCTGCTGCCCATTCTCCCACCGTGAAACAGTGATCCGGCCCACTCCCAACTCTCTTGCGAAGGCGGCTTGGGACAATTTTGCGTCCTTACGAAGGGCGACGATTTCGCGGGGGGTCAACCGCCCGAGATGAGCGCACACAGCTGCGCGCTCTGCCTCTTCGGCCCCTTCCGCCGTATAGCTTTCCCCGCAGGTGTCGCATATCCACACAGGGATATCCGCGTACAGCGTCACCGCTTTATCAGGATCGCCATATGGGAAGGCCATCTTCTCCATTGCGACGTGAACCTGACCACCATCACAGCATTCACAAGCGTTAATGCTCTGATCCGCCGCTTCAAAGGTGTTCATTTCTCTCTTCTCTTCTCATCGCTGATATGGAAACTTCGCCCGATTACAATATTTCGTGCGAATTCCAGCTTTATGTATATGCGTTCTTGTCCTGCGCTCTGCGCGAAGATCACGAAGCCCTTCTTGCCCGGCGGGTTGTCCATTTCGATCACCTCGACCTCACATCCACCCGCGAGGCAGTCGTGAATGAACGCCCAGGCGCTCTCCGTGTCGAAGTAGTCGTCTGATCCGGGGCGCTTGACGGAGCCCGGGTGCCATTTGTGGTTTGCCCTAGCGGCAGCGCGGGTGCGCTTGGATTCGCATAGCTGACGCAGCTGACGGCATGTCTCCGGCGGAGCCAACCATGGCTTGTCAGAAGGGTCGCCTCCGTCTCTCATATGGGCGATGTATCGGACGATACAACCGCACGCAAGGCATTTAGGCAACCCAACGGCATCTCTGTCTCCGCGGAAGCGTAAGGCTACGCCTTGCCGACTTTCTCAGATGGGCGATGTTGGAAGATCGTCCGGCGAGAAGTTCAATGCCCGCGGAACCAGAGCGCTACCTCAGTTGGCCCGATGTTCAACCGCTGTTCGGCGGCATCAGCCGCACGACAGCTTGGCGAGGCGTTCGAGCGGGCTGGCTTCCCGCGCCGGTGCCGGTCAGCCCAGGACGCCGTGCGTGGCGCGCCTCCGACGTGACCGCATGGCAGGCTCGACTCCGACCGCGCCGGCTGCCTCCGGTCCTCTCCGCAAAGGATGCCCAAGCCGACGAGCCTAACGCGAACTAACCAGCCGCAGGCCTGAGCCCCGGCGCTGAGCACCGAATCCGGCATCGGGATCGCGCGGCATCAGGCTCTCGACGTGCCCGCCCCAGGCTTCGAGCGCCGCCCGTTTCTCAGCCAGATACTCGTTGCGATCATAGACGCTCGTCACAGCCGCGCCCTCGTGAGCGGTGTGTCCAAGCAGCTTGCTGACCACAAAGCGCCGGACGCCGTAGCGCTCCCCGGTGAGGATGGTGGCGCCCGTCCGCCGGAAGTCGTGCGGCGATCCGTTTGGTATTTCCGCACGCTTGCACATCCGCGCCACGGCGCGGGTCAGAGCATGCGGATCGAGGTGCGCGCCCGTGACCGTCGGCGACGGGAACAGGAAGCCACCGACCGGGCCCGCCGGCAGGTCCATCGCCAGCCGGACGACCTTCATCGCCTGGCTTGAGAGCGGCACGATATGGACCTGTCGGTTCTTGGTGCGCCCGGCCGGCACGGTCCAGGTGCGCGTCTCCAGATCGATCTCATCGCGTCGCGCTCCAGCAACCTCGGTTCGCCGCGCGAGCGTCAGGATGAGCATGCGCAGCGCGAGCGCCATGGTCGGCCCCATGCGGGCGTACGGATCGCTACGCCCGCTGAGGGAGGACGATGCGTCCTCAAGCTGGACCAGCAGCTGGCCCAAAGCGTCCTCGTCGAACAGCCGCGAGCGGGACTCCGGCGTCACCGGTCGGGTCAGGCCTGTCGTCGGCGTGGCCTCGACCAAATCGTTGTGAAGCGCGTAGGCGAAAACGGCCCGCAGCGCGTCCCCGATGCTTGCGATGCTGGAGGGGCTGAGCCGCCCCTCGGTCACGAATGCCTCCATGAACACCCGGACATCGGCCCGCTTGATGTCGCGGTACGCGCGCTTGCCAAGCGACGGCGCGATATAGCGTGTCCACAGCTCCTTCTGCCGGGCGATGGTGTCCGGCTTGAGCGGACGGCGGCGCCCGCCATGAATGCCGATCGCCGCCGCCGCCCAGTAGCCCTCGGCCAGATCCGCAAGTGTTTCGCCAAAGCGCGCCTGGACGCGGGCGGTCGCGCGCTCGGCGGCCGGGTCGGCGCCGCCAGCGACTTCGATGTGCACCGCAGCGGCCTTCAGCCGGGCGTCAGCCAGCGAAACGCCGGGGTAGTCGCCCAGCGGCAAACGCCGCCGCTCACCACTGACGGCGGCGTAGCGAACGACGAACGTTTTGACGCCGTTTGGGAAGACGAGAAGTGAGAGACCCCGCGCCTTGCTGACCGCGCGCTCGTAGCGGGCGGACTGCGGCTTGAGGCTATAGACCTCGCGGTCGGTGTTGATGGGCGCTTGCACGATTGACCTCCTCGTACTGTCGGAAAGCGGTCAATGCTGGGGGCATTCTGGGGGCAATCGCGACAGAACTCGACGCTACCCGATGAAACGGGGCGGTCAAGTTTCGTCTACGTTTTCAGTGCCTTAGAAACACGCTGAAACAGGCTGAAAACCCGTTCGCGTCGCTTCACACCGAGGGGGTCACAGGTTCAATCCCTGTCGCATCCACCATTCTGCTTCGCCCTCCGGGCTTCGCAGAACAAGCCCTTCGCCTTCATTCGAAGCGGAATGCCCTACGAAGCCTCGGCGAAGGAGAGCCCGTGTCAGCGTCCGCCTGACGGCGGCGGCCCCGGGGCGCAGCTTTCGTCATCGAGATTGAGCTCGGTCGTCCGGCCATTGATCACCAGGTCGCGCCAGAGAGGAGCAGCGGTCACGACCTTGCCGTCGCGGAGTGACGCGTCGGTGTCCTGACACAGCCCGGAGAACTGGCCGATCTGACGCCAAGTCCCGCCCGCGTCAGCCGCCGAGGCGAACATTGTGTAGCCCGCATTGAGCACCACCTCGTCGACGCCGTCATCGTTGAGGTCAATGAGGAGGGCCTGACAGGGCTTGCTCCTGTCGAGACAGTTGGAGAGCCCGCCGTCCCGCTCCGCGCCACGAAGCGCCAGGAACCCCGCCGGCAAGGTCTTTCCTTTCGGCGCGACCAGAACCTGAATCGCGGCGCCACCGGAGTCGGCCGGACCCGGCAGCCGGCTTCGGTCGGACGCCGCCAGCGCCTCTCCCGCCCGCTTCCCGACCTCTCCACCCTTCGCCTTCAACGTCTTCAGCGCCGCCGGTCCGTAGCGCTGACTTTCGAAGCGGAGGAACCGGTAGTCGACCTTGTCCGGCGGCAGCCGGCCGTCGGCGATCCGCGCCATCTGGTCATTGACCGACAACCGCGCCGGGTCGGCCAGCGGCGAGAACAGCGCGAGGATCAACCCGACCACGACGAAGGCGGTGACGATATTGGTCAGCTCCAGCAGCTTCATCCAGGCGCCGGGCAGCACCGCCGCCCCGCTGTAGCCGACGGCGTAGCACACGCCCGCGAGCACACAGGCCGTGGCGATGATCCGGTCGGGCGTCAGGCCGTACTGGTCGATCCGTAGCCAGACCGCGTAGCCGGCCACGACCACCAACGGGACCAGCAGCAAGCCGCCCGCTCGCGCCGCCCAGCGCAGCACCGTCGGCGTCGCCTCGTCAGGTTCGCCGTCCTGATAGGCGGCATTGGTCAGGATGATCATGATCGCCGCCGCGCTCAGCAGGATGGCCGCGGCGCTCCTCGTCTTCCACAGCGGCTCCAGGCCTGTGAACGGCAGCGACGCCATGAACGCGCCGACCAGCACCACCAGCACCGGCAGCAACCACGACAGCAGGGTCAGGGCGACCGTGCGGATCCCGCGGATCAATCCATGCCGCACGTCCGTCAGCTGCACGGCCGCGGCGAGCATCGTTCCCGTGGCCGGGAAGGCGAACCAGGGTTTCTCGATGATATCGGCGATCAGGGTGATGCCGATCAGCTTGAACAGCGCGCCGCCGAGGAACAGCACGATCCAGAACACGCCGACGAAACCCGCCGACATCGCCAGCTGAACGCCATGCTTCCAGGCCAGATCGAAGTAGGTGGCGAACCGGGCGATCAGCTTGCGATCGGACTCGGCACCGGCGACCAGATGGTGGGCGATGAACAGACCGGCCGCCAGGAAGGCGATGGCCTCCGGGGATATCCACTGGCCGCCCTTCTGGGCCACCTGCCGGCTGATATCATGCGCCCCGAGCGCCGCCAGGGCCGCGGCCGCGACAACGGTCCAGATCAGCAGGGTCCGACGGCGCATGTCCGTCAGTCCCGCGAGCACGATAAACGGCGCGAACAGCACCGCCGCTTCCAGCGCGCCCAGCAGGACATGGCTGACACTCAGGCCCAGCTTGCCGTCGATAACCTTGGTCAGTCCCCACAGGGCAATTCCCTGCGTCAGCCCTGTCGCGATCCGCGCCCAGCCGACCACCGACGGATTCGCCCGGTCGTCCATGCCATAGGCCATGGCGATCTCCCCTGTTCAGATGTCAGCCTCGCGCAACAGGTGACTCAAGACAATCGCATGCAACGCACGCGGGCGCTTTGCGTTGGTGGGAACGCGTGTCACCTTGGCCCCGTCCGAAGGAGCCCCTTGACCCCTGCATGAGCAAGCCCGCCGACTTCAAGGTTCAGCAGGGAGACGACGGCGCAACGGTGGTGCTCACCGGCGACTGGACCGCCGAAGGCATGGGCGACGCCGATAACCGGCTGATCGACCTGCTGCATGGCGCCAAGGCCCTGACCGTCGACCTGACCAGCATCGCTCGGTGCGATACAGCCGGCGCCTTCGCCGTTCTGAAGGCCACCGACGGACGAGCTGTCCAGAGCGAGATTCTCGCCCGGCCGGGAACGCGCCGGCTTCTGGACCTCGTCGCGGCCGCCGTCGAAGCGGAGCCGACCCCGCACGTCCAGCAACACGGGCTCTACGACCTGTTTGTCCGGGTCGGTCAGGGCGTGTTCAATATCTTCGGCGAAGTCGTCGAGACGTTCGCCTTTATCGGTCGCCTGACAATGTCCGGGCTTCGTGGCCTCGCCAGGCCGTCGAAGATCCGCTGGGCCCCGATTTTCGCGCAGTGTGAACGCGCCGGCCTGGACGCCCTGCCTATCGTCACGACCGGCACCGCCTTTATCGGCGCGGTGGTCGCCCTGATCGGCATCAACACGCTCAAGGACTTCGGCGCGACGGTGTTCGTGGTCGAAACCATCGGCATCGCCGTGCTGCGCGAGTTCGGCATCGTCATCACCGCCGTCCTGATAGCCGGCCGGTCCGCATCGGCGTTCGCCGCCGAAATCGGCGCAATGAAGATGCGTCAGGAAATCGACGCCATGCAGGTCATGGGCGTGGATCCGTTCGACGCGCTGGTCCTGCCGAGATTTATCGCCTTGCTGCTGATGATGCCGCTGCTGACCTTCGTGGCCGATCTCTCCGGCATGGTCGGCGGGATGCTGGTCACCTGGAACATTCTCGACCTGTCGCCGACCTTCTTCATGCAGCGGATCGTCGACAACGTCGGGGCAACCCACTTCTGGGTCGGCATCTCGAAGGCGCCGATCATGGCCGCCGTGATCGCCGGCATCGGCTCGCGCCAGGGCATGGAAGTCGGCGGCGACGTCATCTCGCTCGGCCAGAGGGTCACCTCGGCCGTGGTCCAGGCGATCTTCACCATCATCGTTATCGATGCCGTGTTCGCCATCCTCTACATGAAGCTCGACGTATGAGCGGCCTTGTCGACGAGGACGATACCGAGGTTCCGCCGATCGAGATTGTCGGTCTGCTGTCGCAGTTCGGCGACCATGTGATCCATCAGGATCTCGACCTCACGGTCAATCGCGGGGAGATTCTCGGCGTCGTTGGCGGTTCGGGCGCCGGCAAGTCGGTGCTGATGAACACCATCATCGGCCTCAAGACGCCCGATGGCGGCACCGTGCGGTTGTTCGGCCAGGACATCGACACCGCCACCCGAAAGAACTGGACCTCGATCGAGCGCCGATGGGGCGTGCTGTTCCAGCAGGGCGCGCTGTTCTCGTCGCTGTCGGTGCGGGAAAACGTCGCCGCGCCGCTGTTCGAACACACGAAACTCTCGAAGGCCGAGATCTACGAACTGGCGGATCTCAAGATCGCCCTTTCCGGCCTTCCGCCCCGCGCCGGCGCGCTGCGACCCTCCGAATTGTCCGGCGGCATGATCAAGCGGGCGGGCCTGGCGCGGGCGCTTGCCCTCGATCCACAGCTTCTGTTTCTCGACGAGCCGACGTCCGGCCTCGACCCGATCGCCGCCGCGGCGTTCGACGAGCTGATCGCCGACCTGTCGTCGAGCCTCAACCTCACGGTATTCATGATCACGCACGATCTCGACAGCCTCTACGCCATCACAACCCGCGTGGCGGTGCTGGCCGACCGCAAGGTCGTTGCTGACGCGCCCGTGCGGGAACTGGAACATTCCGATCATCCGTGGATTCAGGAATACTTCCTGGGCCCGCGAGGCAGAGCCGCGGCCGAGTCGCGGAAAAGGACGGGGCAAAGCGTCTGATGGAACGAAACGCCAATTACGCCCTGGTGGGCGTCGCCTCACTCGCTCTGGTCATCGGGATGGTCGTGTTCATCGTCTGGCTCGCGCGCCTGCAGGTGAACCGCGACTACGATGTCTACAACGTGCTGTTCGTCGGCCCGGTCAACGGTCTGTCGGAAGGCGGAGAGGTCCACTTCAACGGCATCAAGGTCGGCGAGGTGACCAAGATCTCGCTCGACAGTCGCGATCCCAACCGCGTCATCGCCGAAACGCGCGTGACGTCAGACGTGCCTATCCGCGAGGACTCGGTCGCGACCCTGGAGCCGCAGGGCATCACCGGGGTCAATTTCATCCAGATCACCGCCGGCACCGCCACCAAGCGCCTGCTCAAGGATACCGTTCCGGAGGACGTGATCCCCGTCATCCAGACACAGCGAAGCACGCTGTCGGACCTGCTTCAGGGCGGCGGCACGGTGCTGAGCCGCACGATCGAGGCGCTCGACCGGGTCAACCGGGTGCTGTCCGACGAGAACGTCAAGACGTTCAGCGCGGCGCTCAACGACGTTCAGGCGATCACGGCGGAAGCGCGCGAACGCAAGGAAATCATCGCCGACGCACAGAAGGCGCTGCAGAGCATCGACACGGCCGCCACCGAGATTACCGAGCTGAGCCGCAGCACCAAGGGTCTGGTCGACGGTGACGGCCGCCGCACCCTTGCCGAGCTGAGCGACGCGGCGGCAGAACTGAAGGCCGCTACTCGCGACGCCCGTACGATGATCGGCAAGCTCGACGGTCCGACCAGCGAGTTCGCCGACACGGGCCTGCCGCAGCTTACCCGCGCCATCACCTCCCTGCAGGCTACCGCCGAGTCGCTCGACCGGCTGGTCGGCGAGGTCGAACAGAATCCGCAGGGCGTCGTCGCCAAATCGCCCGCCAAGGAAGTGGAGGTCCAACCGTGAGCCGCCGACTGACCGCCGCCGCGCTCGCGCTCGCGGCCATCGCCCTGTCGGGCTGTATCTCCCTGTTTCCCAAGGCAGAGCCCGCCCAGCTGTACCGGTTCGAGGCCAGGGTGGCGGCGCAGCCGGCCGCGACCGGCCCGGTGTTCGGCGTCCTGCGTCTGGGAACCAGCTTTCCGCGCGCCTCGGCGGCCGATCGCCTGCTGACCGTCAACGACAAGGGCGAGGCCGCCTATATCGCCGGCGCCCGGTGGGTCTCACCGGCGTCGGTGCTGTTCGACGAGCAGATCGCCGCCGCCTTCCAGGGCGGTGGCCGGGCGAGGCTCATCGGGCGTGGAGAGGTCATCAAGGCGGACTTCTCGCTGAAGCTGGATGTCCAGACGTTCGAGACCCACTACGACCGCGGCCCCAAGGGTGCGCCGGAGGTGGTTATCGCGGTGCGCGGCGTGATCACCCGCAACCGCGACCGGGCCCTGATGGGCGAACAGGTCTTCACCGCCCGGATTCGCGCGAGCGAAAACCGCGTCGGCGCGATCGTGCCGGCCTACAACGCGGCCCTGTCGCAGGTGCTCGGCCAGCTGATCGCCTGGGTCAACGCTGTGGATACGACCGGGACCTAGATTTCCGATGCTCCCCACGTGTGGGGAGCTGTCACGCAAAGCGTGACTGAGGGGAGTCAGTGCACGGACTCCCCTCCACCACGCTCCGCGTGGTCCCCCTCCCCAGTAGGCTGGGGAGGATCAGTTCAATCCGAACAGTTCCCTCAGATACGGGTTGAGCAGCCGCCCGTTCGGATCGAGCTCGCGCCGGATTTCGAGGAAGTCGTTCCAGCGCGGATAGAGCGCCGCCAGCTGAGGACCCTTCAGGTCATGCAGCTTGCCCCAGTGCGGCCGGCCGCCGTGTCTGACGAAGATCGGCTGGATCAGCTCGAAGAAGAATTTGTAGTCGTCGCGGTAGTAGGCGTGCACCGCCACCGAGCCACGCGGCTCGCCCTGGAACGGCGACAGCCAGGCGTCGTCGGGCGCGATGCGGCGCACTTCGATCGGGAAGAAGACGTCGGGCCGGTGCTTCTCGATGGTCTCGACGACTTCCTTCAGCGCGGCCAGCTGGGTTTCGTGCGGCAGATGGAACTCCATCTCGTTGAACCGCACCGGGCGTTCGGTCGACAGCAGCTTCCAGCCTTCGTCGACGGCCGTTTCCGGCGGCGTTCCGCCCAGCAGCGTCTTGGCCGCCGCCTTGCGCAGGCCGGTCGAGAAGCCAAGCAGGTTGCGCAGACCCTTGAGCGCATCGAGGAAGGCCGTGTCGGCGTCCGGCCCGCGATCCAGCGCCGGATCATCGGTCTCATCATGGGTGATATTGGCCGCCAGGCCGGTGAACGGGACAGCGTAGAACTCGAAGTTGCGGTGGGTGGCCCAGCGCTCTTCCGCCTTCGCCAGCGCCTCCTCGAACGGTTCCAGCCAGACCCGGCGGCGCAGGCGGCGGTTGGCCGTGGTCGACAGCTTTGCCTTCGAAATGATCCCCAGCGATCCCAGCGACACCCGCGCGGCGCTGAACAGCTCGGGCCGGGTCTTTGCGTCGCAGTCGAGAACCTTCCCCTCGGCGGTCACCAACGTCAGGGCCGTGACGTCGCCGTGGATCGCCTTCAGCGTCCGGCCGGTGCCGTGCGTCGCCGTGCCCAGCGCGCCGCCCAGAGACTGCTTGTTGATGTCGGGCAGGTTGGCCATCGCCCGGCCCTTTTCGGCCAGCGCAGGACCCAGGGCGCCCAGCCGCGTGCCGGCCCAGACCGTAGCCTCGTCGCCGTCCCAGGCCTGAATGCCGGTCATGGCGTCGAGCGAGACCAGCGTCCCGTCGGTGGCGCACAGGCCGGTGAAGCTGTGGCCGGCGCCCGTCACCCGGATCGGCGCAGGGCCGGCCTTGAGCAGGGCCGCCAGTTCGCCCTCGTCCTTCGGCGCGCTGCGCTGGACCGGATAGCTGTGCTGGATGCCCGACCAGTTGCGCCAGACCGTGTGGCCCTTGCCATCGGTCGACGGCGGCGCGGCCGGCTCCGGCTTGTCGCCCTTGAAGGTACCGACGGCGACGGCCGAGCCCCCGATGACGGCGACGCCCGCCCCACCCGCGATCAACGCCTGCCGTCTGGAGATCATCAGAAGCCCCGCCCTAGGTCGCCGACTCTTCGTGGTCGGACATGAAGCGTATCAGAGCCTCCAGATCCGCCGGGGTGCAAGTGGCGCACTGGCCGCCGGCCGGCATGGCGTTGAATCCCTGGATGCTGTGGTCGACGAGCACCGGCAGGCCCTGCTTCCAGCGCGGCGCCCAGGCCGCGGCGTCATGGACCATCGGCGCGCCGGAGTCTGGAACGGTGTGGCAGGCCTTGCAGGAGCTTCCATAAAGCTCGGCCAGACGCGGATCGGCGGGGCGCAGCAGGGCCGCCTGTTCCGGCGTCGGTGGCGGCGCCGGCGCGGCGCCGCAGCCAACGGCCGACAACGCCAGAGCGAGAATGATAAGGGTTCGTCCCATCTCAGGCCTCCAGGCCGTTCAACCGCCGGGCGGCGGTCAGGGTGTTCTGCAGCAGGCAGGCGATGGTCATCGGTCCGACCCCGCCCGGCACCGGCGTGATCCAGCCGGCGACCTGGCTGGCCTCGGCGAAGGCCACGTCCCCGACCAGCCGCGTCTTGCCTTCGGCGGCCCGCACCGGGTCGCGTGAGGGGAAGCGGGTAATGCCCACGTCGACGACGGCGGCGCCCGGCTTGATCCAGTCGCCCTTGACCATCTCGGCCCGGCCCACCGCCGCGACGAGGATGTCCGCCTGACGACAGATGCCCGGCAGGTCGCGGCTGCGGCTGTGGGCGATTGTGACGGTGCAGTCGGCAGCCAGCAGCAGTTGCGCCATCGGCTTGCCCATCAGGTTCGAGCGGCCGATGACCACCGCGTGCTTGCCCGTCAGGTCCCCCAGCACGTCCTTCAGCAGCAGCATGCAGCCGACGGGCGTGCAGGAGGTCAGCGCCGGCAGGCCGCTGGCCAGACGGCCGGCGTTGGTCACGGTCAGGCCGTCGACGTCCTTGTCCGGCGAGATGGCGGCGACAATGCGCGCCTGGCTGAGGTGATCGGAGACCGGGAACTGCACCAGCAGCCCGTGGATCGCGGGATCGGCGTTCAGTCGCTCGACCAGCGCCAGCACATCGGCCTCGCTGGCGTCGGCGGGAAGCGCGTGGGTCTCGGAGTACATCCCCGCCGCCTGGGACTGGACGCCCTTGTTGCGGACATAGACCTCGCTGGCCGGATCCTCGCCCACCAGCACCACCGCCAGACCCGGCGTGATCCCATGGTCGGCCTTCAGGGCCGCGACCTCGACGGCCACCTGCGCCCGCAGTCGTTCCGAGAACGCCTTGCCGTCGATGAGGGTCGCCTGCGTCATGCCACAGTCTCCGTGGGAACCAGTGTGGCCCCTACCCGTTCACCGCCGCACGCGCAATCAGAGGCCGCCCATGTCGCTCAACCGCATGTTCACCCGCTTCGCCAACGTCGTGTCGAAATGGACGGGCAAACCCGCCGCCTTCACCCTCTGCATCATCGGCGTGCTGGTCTGGGCCATCTGTGGGCCGGTGTTCAAGTTCTCCGAGACCTGGCAGCTGGTGATCAACACCTCCACGACCATCATCACCTTCCTGATGGTGTTCCTGATCCAGAACACCCAGAACCGCGACAACGCCGCCCTGCACGCCAAGCTGGACGAGCTGATCCGGGTCGGCGACTCGGACAACAAGTTCATCGGCATCGAGCACCTGACCGACGACGAGCTCGAGGCGATCCTTGAGGAGTGCGAACGATCGGCGAAGGAGATCCACGCCGTCCTCCACAAGAAACGCTCGAGCCGCCAGAAGGGCGAGACCACCACGCTGGTGGACCAGCCCGGCCATCCCATGTCCGCCAAACGCAAGGCGACCACACGCAAACCCGCCTCGAAGCGCAAGCCAGCCTAGCCATCGGTCGGCATCGTGCTATGCCGGGGCCATGCCCTCGCCGCGCGCTGAAACAGCCGATGTCGTTCTGGTTGGCGGCGGTCTGGCCAACGGCCTGATCGCCCTGCGGCTCAAGACGCTGCGCCCCGACCTGCGGGTCATCATGGTCGAGCGCGACCCGACCTTCGGCGGCCAGCATACCTGGAGCCACTTCGCCACCGACGTCAGCCCGGCCATCGGCGACTGGCTGGCCCCGCTGATCGCCCATCGCTGGGACCGCTACGAGGTTCGCTTTCCCACGCATTGCCGGACCCTGACCACGCCCTATCTGGCGATCCCCTCAGGCCGGTTTCACGAGGTGGTTTCAGCAGCGATGGGCGAGGACGGCTGGACCAGTGCAGGCGTGTTGTCCCTCGATGAGGACTCCGTTGTGCTGGCGGACGGCCGGGTGCTGTCGGCGCCCTGCGTGATCGACGGACGAGGCCCGGCGCCTAGCCCCGCCCTGTCGCTCGGCTGGCAGAAGTTCCTCGGTCTGGAGGTCGAGCTGGCTGCCCCGCATGGCCTGACCGGCCCGATCGTCATGGACGCCACCGTCGATCAGCTGGACGGCTATCGCTTTCTCTACAGCCTGCCGCTGTCGCCCACCCGCCTGCTGATCGAGGATACCCGATACAGCGATGGTGAAGCGCTCGACGCTGAGGCCCTGCGCGCTGATATCGCGGCCTATGCCGACGGCCAGGGATGGACCATCGCCTCGGTGGTCCGGGAGGAGACCGGCATTCTGCCGATCGCGCTGGCCGGCGACATCGACGCCCACTGGCGCGAGACACGGTCTGCCCAGGTCGGCCTGCGCGCGGCGCTGTTCAATCCGGTCACCGGCTACTCGCTGCCCGACGCAGCACGACTCGCCGATGAAATCGCCGCCCTGCCCGTCCTGACCACGCAGTCGGTGCGGGACTGCGCCGAGGGCCGTTCGAAACAGCGCTGGCGCGAGCGCGGCTACTACCGTCTGCTGAACCGCATGCTGTTCCGCGCCGCCGAACCGGGACGACGTTTCATTGTGCTCGAGCGGTTCTACAGGCTGAACCAGGGGCTCATCGAGCGGTTCTACGCCGGACGCGTTACGCTGGCCGACAAGGCCCGTATCCTGATCGGCAAACCACCTGTGCCGATAGCGGCCGCGCTGGCCGTGCTGTCCGAAAAATCTGTTCTTCCTGGGGGCGTACACGCATGACCAAACCGCGCGCGGCGGTGATCGGGTCGGGTTTCGGCGGGCTTGCGCTCGCCGTCCGGCTTCAGTCGGCCGGTTTCGACACGACGCTCTACGAGGGCCGGGACAAGCCCGGCGGCCGCGCCTACGTCTGGCATGAGGAAGGCTTCACCTTCGACGCCGGCCCCACGGTGATCACCGACCCGGACTGCCTGGAGCAGCTGTTCGCCCTCTCGGGGCGCAAGCTGTCGGACTACGTCGAGCTCGTCAGCGTCGATCCTTTCTACCGGCTGTGCTGGGAGGACGGACACACCTTCGACTACGTCAACGACCAGGCCGCGCTCGACGCGCAGATCGCCGCTCGCAATCCCGCCGACGTCGCCGGCTACCGGCGCTTCCTCGCCTATTCCGAAGAGCTGTTCCAGGAAGGCTACGTCAAGCTGGGCCATGTGCCCTTCCTCGACATCAAGAGCATGATCGCCGCCGCCCCGGCGCTGATGAAACTGCAGGCCTGGCGCAGCGTCTACGCCAAGGTCAGCACCTTTGTGCAGGACCCTTACCTGCGGCAGGCGCTGTCGTTCCACACCCTGCTGGTCGGGGGCAGCCCGTTCGCCACCTCTTCGATCTACGCCCTGATCCATGCGCTGGAGCGGCGCGGCGGGGTCTGGTTCCCGATCGGTGGCACCCACAGCCTGATCACCGCGCTGGCGACCCTGTTCCAGGAACTGGGCGGCAATCTGCGGCTGTCCACGCCGGTGAAGGCGATCACCACCGAGGCCGGCCGCGTTACCGGCGTGACCCTCGCCGACGGGACGAGCGAGACCTTCGAAACCGTCGCCTCCAACGCCGACATCGTCCACACCTATGAAAAGCTGCTCGGCCAGACGCCGCGCGGCCGGTCGGAGGCCAAACGGCTGAAGGGCGCACGGTTCAGCCCCTCCCTGTTCGTGGTCCACTTCGGCCTGAAGGCCGAGCATCCGCAGATGCGCCACCACACGATCTGCTTCGGGTCGCGCTATCGTGAGCTGATCGGCGAGATCTACGGCAAGGACGGCCTGGCCGATGACTTCTCACTGTATGTCCACGCGCCCTGCGCCACCGACAGGGGCATGGCGCCGGAGGGCTGCTCCAGCTTCTACGCCCTGTCGCCGGTCCCGCACCTGGGCACCGCCAACATCGACTGGGAGGTCGAGGGGCCGAAGTACCGCGACCGGATCCTCGGCTATCTGGAGGAGCGCTATATCCCGAACCTCAAGCGTGATCTCGTCGTCAGCCGCATCTTCACGCCGGCCGACTTCCAGAGTGAACTCAACGCTTTCCAGGGATCTGCTTTCTCGCTCGAGCCCATCCTGACCCAAAGCGCCTGGTTCCGGACCCACAACCGCGACGACCAGATCGGCAACCTCTACTTTGTCGGGGCCGGCACTCACCCCGGAGCAGGTATTCCCGGCGTCGTCGGGTCGGCCCGCGCCACGGCCGGCCTGATGATCGAGGATTTCCTGGCGTGACCGACCTCGCCGCCGCCAGCGGGGAAACGATCCAGAAGGGCTCGCAGAGCTTCGCGGCGGCGGCGGCCCTGTTCGATCCCCGGACCCGCGCCGACGCGGAGATGCTCTACGCCTGGTGCCGCTACTGCGACGACGTCATTGACGGCCAGACCCTTGGCCATGATCGCGAAGTGCTGGACCACGACGAGGTCGAACAGCGGCTGGTCGACCTCTACGCCCGCACCCGCGCGGCGCTGGCGGGCGAACCGACCGAGGATCCGGCGTTTGCTGCCTTCCGCGAGGTGGCTCGTCGCAAGGCCCTGCCAGAGCGCTATCCGATCGAACTGATCGACGGCTTCGCCATGGACGTCTCCGGCCGCCGCTACGAGACGATCGAGGACACGCTGGACTATTGCTGGCACGTGGCCGGCGTCGTCGGGGTGATGATGGCCATCGTCATGGGCGTCGCGCCTCACGACCTGGAGACCCTGCGCCGGGCGCAGGACCTGGGCCTGGCCTTCCAGCTGACCAACATCGCGCGCGACATCGTCGAGGACGCGCAGAACGACCGGATCTATCTGCCCGCCGACTGGCTGAAGGAGGCCGGGGTGCCTGAGACCGCCGTGGCCGCGCCGGAGCATCGCGCCGCCGTCGCCGGCCTGGCGAAACGACTGGTGGACCGGGCCGAGCCTTACTACGCCTCCGCCCGCTGGGGTCTGCGCGGCCTACCATTCCGCTCGGCCTGGGCCGTGGCGGCGGCGCGGGGCGTCTACCGCGAGATCGGCGTCAAGGTCGTGGCGCGCGGTGCGACGGCCTGGGATGAGCGGGTGTCGACCAGCACGCTGGAGAAGCTGGGTCTGGCCTTGGGCGGCGGTCTGATGGCGCTGCGCGGCGCGACGCTGGACCGCTGGCGCAAGGCGCCCCAACGGCCGGCGCTGTGGAGCAAGATCTAGAGCGGCGCCTCGGTCCCGTCGGGCGCGGCCTTGTGGAGGTCGACGTTGCGGGCTTCGAGCTGCGCCTTCAGGCGACGGACAGGCGGCGCGAGCAGGAAGCCGAACGACACGCACCCGTCCTTGGCGTGGACGGCATGGTGGAACCGGTGCGCCTGGATCAGGCGCTTCCAGTACTCGGACCTGGCCTTCGGCATCGGCCAGCGGCGGTGAACCAGTCCGTCATGGAACAGAAAATAGATCGCGCCATAGGCGGTGATGCCCAGTCCCACTGGCAGCATCAGCGGCATGCCGCCGTTGGTCCCCAGCCAGATCCCGAGAATGGCCGGCGCGGCGAACACCACGGCGAACAGATCGTTCAGCTCGAACAGACCCGTGCGCGGCTCGTGGTGACTCTTGTGCCAGACCCACATGAAGCCATGCATGACGTACTTGTGCATGACGAAGGCGAAGCCTTCCATGAACGCCAGCGCGCCAAGGAACAGGGCCAGGTTGATTGCGATCAGTTGCATCAGGAGTCTCAGCGAACGAAGCGCGTCGCCAACTGGGCCAACAGCAGTCCGACCAGGCCCGCCGCTGTCAGAACGACCCAGGCAGGATACACCGCCACAAGCCCCGCGTCGCGCCACAGGATCGCCTGGTAGGCCTCGATCGTCCAGGCATGCGGCGTGGCCCAGCCGACCAGCTGCAGCCAGGGCGGCATGAGGAAGCGCGGCACCATGCTGCCGCCGATCGCCGCCAGGATCAGGATGATGAAGGTCGACAGCATCTGCGCCTGGTCCCGCGTGCGGCAGAAGGAGACGATGCCCAGCGCCAGCCCGGCGGCGCAGAGCGAAGCTGCGACAGTCGTGATCAGCCAGGGCCCCAGGTGTTGCAGCACCGGCACGCCGTAGACGATCTGGGCGGTGGCGAAGATGGCCGTGGCCTGAACCAGGCCCTGACCGATCAGGAAGGCGAACTTGCCGGTCACGACCGGACCCATGCCCCGGACACCGGCCAGAATTCGATCGGCCACGCCCGAGCGCCGCTCGTCGATCAGCGACAGGGCCCCGGTCATGGCCGAGAACAGGGCGAACAGGATACTCACGGCGCCGGCATAGTAGGCGATGGTCCCGCCGCCCTTTCGGGCTCCCGAGATTGCCTCCCGCTCGAAAAGCACGGTCCCGGCGCTCGCCGCCTCACCTGTCTTCAGCTTTTCACGGGCAGCCGCGGCGAAGGCGACCTGTCCGCGGGTCAGCCCGCCGACAGCGGGGGCGACATCCATCAGTGTACGGACGAGCATCACATCCGGCAGCGTGTCGCCCAGAACCTGTTGCACGCGCGCCATGGTCAGCGGCGCGGCGACGGCCCGGCTGGAATCGGAAACGATCACGATCGGGGCGTCCGGCGAGGCCGGATCAGCCCGAAGGATGACCCCGGCGTCGGCCCTGCCGGCCTTGACCAGCGCCCGAACCTGCTCACCCGTATCCGGTTGGGCCCGTTCCGCCCGCAGCTCTGGACTTGCCAACAGGGCGTCGGCGAGCCGGCGCGACGCGGGCGTACGGGCGTCGTCGGCGATGGCCAGCTTCAGCTTCACGTCCTCGCCGGTCGCACCCGCGAAGACCGCCGAGAAGATCAGGAACACCACCGGCGGCAGCAGGAAGGTCATCACCAGCGCCCCCCGGTCCCGCCACAACGCCAGCGCCATGACCCGGAACATGGCCAGGATCATGCGGCCCGCCTCCAGTCGGCGACAAGACTGAACAGGTTCTGCAGGGACGGCGTGCGGACGCGGATCTCGCGCGGCGCCATGCCAAGTTCCCGCAGCCGCTTGTCCAGCGCCGCCGCCGCCTTGTATCCACCGGCGTCGATACGGGCCCACACGTAGCCCTCGCGCCGCTCCAGACCTTCACCCAACAGCAGGCTCCGCGCGTCGGTATCAGGATCGCCGTCCATCTGGACGAGGATTTCCATCTCCTGGCCAAAGGCTTCGGCGATCAGGGCGCGCGGCGCGCCCTCCAGCAACTTGCGACCCTCGCGAAGGAAGCCGACGCGGTCCGCCAGCCCGTCTGCCTGGTCAAGGTCATGGGTGATGATCAGCACCGCCACCCCTCTGTCGCGAAGGCCTCGGATCACAGTGTCCAGGGCCTCGCGGGCGTCGATATCCACGCCGACCGTCGGCTCATCGAGGATCAGCAGGCGTGGACGATGCAGGATCGCCGCGGCGATGTTGACCCGCCGTCGGTAACCGCCAGACAGCTGACGGACCAGGTCCCCCTGACGGTCGGCGGTAAGGGTCAGGTCCATGGCCCGGGACACGGCGGCCGCGATATCGCGCCGCGCCACACCCGAAAGCCGCCCGAACACCTCGAGGTTCTCGCGCACGGTCATGTGGCCGTAGAGGCCGATTTCCTGCGGCACAAGTCCAAGGCGGGCGCGGACCGAGGGCGTCGTGAAGGGGTCATGGCCGTCCAGCGTCACCTCCCCTTCCGTCAGCCTGAACCGTCCGCAGATCGCGCCGACGAGGGTCGACTTGCCCGCTCCGTTCGGTCCGAGCAGGGCATAGATCTCGCCCGGACGGATTGTCAGATCGACCCCGCGCAGGACCTTCAGGGAGCCATACTGGTGCCTGGCGGCCCGGACGTTGAGGATCGCCGGGGCCGTCACGCCGCGGCCTTTCGCGCCTCGAAAAGCCCCATCACGTAGGGCGCCAGCAGCCGCTGTCGCGCGCCGGCGGCAAGCAGAGCGGCCTCGGCCTCGGCCAGGTGAGCCTCCAGCGCCGCCCGGGCGCCGTCGAGCCCCAGCGCCGAGACCACGGTCGTCATACCCGCATCCTTGCCGACATCCTTCCCGGCGTCCGCGCCGCCCGTCACATCAACGATATCGTCGTGGATCTGAAACGCCAGGCCCAGATGCCGGGCGAACGCGCCGACCTGTCGCACGGCGTCGGGCGTCGCGCCGGCGATCAGGGCTCCCGCTTCGGCGGCGGCCATGATCAGCACGCCGGTCTTGCGGTGATTGAGCAGCTCCAGGTCGGCGGCGCTGCGGTCGCGCGTGCGGTCCTCGAGATCCATCGCCTGGCCGGCGACAAGGCCCGCGAACCCCACGGAGTCAGACAGCCGGCGCAAGAGGTCAGCCTTCAGGGATGTCGACAGGGACGGGTCCTCGGCGATCACGCCAAAGGCCCGGTTCAGCAAGCCGACGGATGCCAGGATCGCTGTCGCTTCGTCGAATTCACGGTGCGTCGTGGCCCGCCCTCGCCGCAGGGCCGCATCGTCCATGCAGGGCAGGTCATCGAGGATCAGGGACGCCGTGTGAACCATCTCGAAGGCGCAGCCGGCGTCCAGCGCCGCCGATGCCTCGGCGCCGAATTCCCGCGCCGCCAGGAGCGTCAGCATCGGGCGGAAGCGCTTTCCCTGCGACAGCAGGGCGTATCGGGCGGCGTCGCCCAGCCGGCCGGCGCGCTCCGGAGTCAGCTCCGCGAGGCGCCGCTCGACGGCGGCCCGGCACTGCTCGATGAAGGCGGAGTCGTCGTCCATTCCACCGCAACGCTGTTGGTGAGTCCGCAAAATGGACAGGTCATTTGACGGACCCGCCCACGCAGCGTCAACCGGGCATGCAGGCGTCAGGCGGCGACGGCTTCGCCCCATTCGCTCCAGCCCAGCACGCGCGGCGTGCCGGGCAGATACATCCGTTCACTGCTCGTCACGGTCAGCCCGGCGTCGGCGACCGAAGCGGTGACCGGCCGGGTCAGGTGACAGCCTCCGGCGATGGCTTTCCACATCGGCTCCAGCCGGCTTTGCCACTTCGCCACGCCGGCGTCGGGGGCCAGGCCATGCTCGCAGAACAGGAACCGGCCGCCGGGCTTCAGCACCCGCTTCGCTTCCGCCAGGGCGTCGCGCGGCGACTGAACCGAACAGAGGGTAAAGGTGCAGACGACGCAGTCGAAGCTGCCGCTCTCGAACGGCAGGGCTTCGGCGGTCCCTTTCTGGATGTCGACCTTGAGGCCCTCGGGGCGCTCGGCGTCCTGCGCAAAGGCGCGAAGCTCGGCCGACGGGTCGACGCCCGACACGCTCTCGACCTTCGAGGGGTCGTAGAATTGCAGGTTCAGCCCGCCGCCGATGCCGAGCTCCAGCACCTTGCCGGCGGCCCTGGGCACGACCTTCACCCGCTGCTTCATGATCGGCTTGCTGGCGCAGGCGCAGCCGATCAGGCGCGGCATGATGTGGCGATCGTAGAAGGAGGTCATCTCAGCGCTTGTCCCGTATCCATTTTGCTACCGCCCAGGCATGAGCTTCGTGCCGCAGCCGTCGCACGGCTTCGTCCGGGGCGACCCACACCAGCGTGTGATCGTCTTCGATCTTCAACACAGCATTCTCACCCGTCACCGTTACCGCGTAAACGCCGCAGTGGTTGTTCACCGCTTCGCCGTCGGACATGACGAAATACTGGGAGACGCCGACGATCCGGGCGCCGGGTGTGATGACCAGACCGGTCTCCTCGCCGAACTCGCGGACAACGGCCTGAACCTCGTCCTCGCCGGGATCGATCGCGCCGCCCGGCAGGTCGAGCCAGTCGCCGCCCTCGGTCGGCCGCACCCGAACCACGGCGATCAGGCCCTGACGCTCAGCGATACCGAAGGCGGCCGGTCGGTCGCGGTGGACCCGTCCCGGCAGCGGTTCGCCGAACTGCGGCATCAGTCGACGCCTCGCATCGCCTCGTAGGGATCGACCTTGCCGGCTTCGACGTCGGCGACGCTGACCGGCCGCCAGCCCGCCTTGATCGTCGCGCTTTCGCGCCAGGCCTCGACGATCAGGTCGCGGATTTCGGAGGCGCCGGCGGCCAGACGCTCTGCGGCGAAGTCGACGCCTTCCTTCTTACCCGGCTGAAACGCGCCCGCCTTCCAGAGACGGTAGAGCGGAACGACCTTGCTGTTGGCGTCGAGGACATAGGCGATCGTGCGCTGCTCGATCGGGCAGCCGCAGCTCCGGAATGGCCGCATTTCCTTGCGGGCGATGTCCGCGGTCAGGGCGCCGCCGATGAAGGCGCTCTCGAACGGCGAATGGATCTTGTCGGTCGTGAAGCCTTCCGGATTGGGATAGGCCCCCCAGCCGTTGTAGTGGATCGAGGTGTGCAGGGGTTGGCTGCCGTCGCCGACGAAGTGGGCGAGATAGCCGAGATCGACCATCAGAATCTGCTCCCGGCGAATACGGTCGGCCTTGAACCAGGCCTTCTTCGCGCCGCTGGAGTGCTTTTCGCCGTAGGCCACAACGCGCCAGTTGGCGAAGTCGCGGACCAGCTGCTGATAGCCGTCGATGATGGCGTATTGCAGGTAGCCGGCGTCCCAGCTGTTGGTCCCGCCCGCCTGCAATGCCACCTCATAGTCCTCGCGGGTCGGCGGCAGCGTCGTGAAGGGAATGGCCCCGAGGATCTTGCCCTGGTCGTCGATGTCGATGTTGTGGGCCGGCTCCCGGTTCAGGTCGTGGATCTTGCCCGAGGCCTTCGAACGGTCGGGCTCGCGCGCCAGCTCGCCCATGGCCGCCGCCGCCGCCGGACCACGGAGAAAGGCGGGCACCTCGGCCGGCAGACCTTCGATCGCCAGGACACCTGTGATCCGGTGCCCGCTGGATCCCCAGGACGCCGCCGCGACCGGGGTCAGGCACAGGGCGATGGCGGCCGTGGCGGCGAGGAAACGACGTGTGGCCCGCATGGCGGAACTCCCGAGCAGCAGGCGGCGTCAGACGATCCCGAGCGCGGCCTCGACACGCGCAACCCAGGCCCTGACCCGCGGATAGTCCGCGAGGTCGAAACCGCCCTCGTGCGCCACCCGGGTATAGGCGACCAATGAGACGTCGGCGAGACTGACGCTGTCGCCGACGAGGAATTGTGTCTCTTCCAGCCCGTCCTCGAGCCGCTGCAGGGCCGCGCGACCCCGCTCCACCAGTTTTGCGTCGAGGTCCTCGCGCGGCTTGCCCAGATAGGCCATCTGGAACCGGGCCACGGCGACGTAGGGTTCGTGGCTGTACTGCTCCCAGAACAGCCATTCGAACATCTTGGCGCGATCATAGGCGTCGGCGGGAATCAGGGCCGATCCTTCGGCCAGATGGACGATGATGGCGTTCGACTGGGCCAGCGCGCGTCCATCCGGCAGGATGACCAGCGGCACCTGCCCGGCCGGATTCAGGGCGAGGAAATCGGGCGACCGGGTCTCCGCCTTCAGCACGTCGAGTTCGCGCCAACGGTATGGAATCGCGAGCTTTTCCGCCGTCCATTTCACCTTCAGGCAGTTGCCCGAAATGCTGTCGCCGTAGACCGTAAGCATATCGCCGTTCTCCTGTGGGTTGATCGACAAGGGTTGTTACGCGCGCCGATGGCGGATAGACAGCGCCTCCGAGAAACAAACAGGGGGGCGCGTTTGAAACGCATCCTGCCATGCCTCGCCGCGTTGTCCGTGGGTCTGTTCACCCCGCCAGCGTTTGCGCAGTCCGCGGTCGATCCGATCGCAGACCTGATCCAGACCGCACTCCAGGACTCCGCCGCGACGACGCCGGCTGCCGCGCCTGAGCTGGTTCTGAAAGCCAGTCTCTACCATGGCGGCGCGCCGGGCGTTGGGGGCCGCGACTCGCTGGGCTGCCCGACCGTGGCCATGCGCACGGCCGCCGTCGACCGCACCATGATCCCCCGCCGCACCATCCTGTTCATCAGGGAAACGGTCGGCATGCCGATGCCCGACGGCTCGGTCCATGACGGCTACTGGTACGCCTCCGACATCGGCGGCGCGATCAAGGGCAATCGCATCGACCTGTTCACCGGATCGGGCAAGGGCTCGATGGGCCCGCTGATGAAGCTGAACATGCGCGCGGTGACCGTCTCGAAGGTCGGCACGTTTGAAGGCTGCCCCCGCGCCGACCGCCAGGTCGCCTCGCGCTGACATGGTCGTCGTCACGGGATGGATTCTGGCCAGGCCCGAGACGCTCTCCGATCTGATCGCACTTTGCCAGGACCACAGCCGCCGCTCGCGCCAGGAGCCGGGCTGTCTGAGCCATGATCTGTACATCGACAGCGAAAACGGCCTGAAGCTGTTCTTTTTCGAACGCTGGGCCGACCGCGCGGCCTTGAAGGCCCACTTCGCCGTGCCGGAGTCGAACGACTTCATGCGCAAGGTTCGAGGCCTTTCCGCTGGTGGCTCCAAGGGGCCGGAAATACTAGAAGTCGCGGGCTAGATATCCCCGCCGACGTTCGGCGGCGAAGGGGCCCGGGCGACGTGGATGCCGCACTCGGTCTTGTCCTGCCCCGCCCAGCGGCCGGCGCGGACGTCCTGGCCTTCTTCGACGGGCTTTGTGCAGGGCCAGCAGCCGATCGACGGGAAGCCCTGGGCGACCAGCGGATGGGCCGGCAATGCATGCTCGGCGACGTAGGCGTCGAGGTCTTCCTTGCCCCAGTTGGCCAGGGGATTGAATTTGATCTGGTGATCCGCCTCCTCGACCACCGACAGGCGCAGCCGATCACCGCCGTGGAAGCGCTTGCGGCCGGTGATCCAGGCGTCGAAGCCCTCCAGCGCCTTGTCCAGCGGGATGACCTTGCGGATGTTGCAACAGGCGTCCGTGTCGGTCTTCCAGAGGTCCGCCTTCGGGTCGTGCACGGCGATGTCGGCGAACCGCGGGCGCAGGTCGCGCACATCCGTCAGGCCCAGCTGCGCGGCCAGCTGCTTGCGGTAGTCCAGCGTCTGGCCGAACAGCATGCCGGTATCGAGGAACAGCACCGGGATGTCCTTGCTGACCTGGCTGGCCAGGTGCAGCAGCACCGCCGACTCCGCGCCAAAGGACGAAACCAGCGACAGCTTCGGCCCGAAGGTCTCGAACGCCGCTTCAATGACCGTGCGGGGGTGAGCCGAGCGTAGCTCGACGTCCAGGCGGGCGGCCAGGGTCGGGGACCGCTCGAGTTGATCGAAGGCCATCAGCCTCGCTCCTCGAAAACCGGCGGACGAGCGTCAACCGCCCGCTGGTAGACATGACGATAGCGGCCGGCGGCGGCGGCCCAGTCTTCCGCCGCCGACCCGTCGGCGGGGACGAACGCGTCCATGCCGCAGCGAACCATGTTGGACGCCTGCTCACGCAGGACATCGCCCACGGCCCTCACCTCTCCGGCATAGCCGAGGCGCTGCCGAAGGAGGGCGGCGGAGCTGTAGGCCCGGCCGTCGGCGTACTTGGGGAACGCCAGCGCCACGACCGCCAGGCGAGGCAGGTCATAGGCCAGGTCCTCGACGGCTTCGTCTGGAAGGATTTTCACGCCCACCGGCCGACCGGCCGAGAGCAGCGCGTCGCCCTCGGCCTGGAAGCGGGTCAGCGACAGGATCACCGGGCCTTCGGGGATCGCGTCCTCGTCGCCGACGGTCGTGAAGATGTCCGGGGCGGCGCTGTAGCGGCCGTCGGCGAGCTTAATGAGCGTCGGCATAGACGGCTTCCTTGAACGGGGCCATGCCCACGCGACGCACCGTATCGAGGAACCGCTCCTCGCCCTGACGGACGGAAAGATAGGTGTCGACGAGGGTCTCGATGGCGTCCGGCACGCGCTCGGCCGACATGCCCGGCCCGAGGATCTGGGCCAGCGAGGCGTCCTCCTGGCCCGAGCCGCCAAGGCTGAGCTGGTAGAATTCCTCGCCCTTCTTGTCGACGCCGAGGATGCCGATGTTGCCGACGTGATGATGGCCGCAGGCGTTGATGCAGCCGCTGATCTTGATCTTCAGCTCGCCGATCAGCTCCGACCGGTCCGCGTCCTCGAACCGACTTGCGATGGCCTGGGCGATCGGGATGGCGCGGGCGTTGGCCAGGGCGCAGTAGTCCAGCCCCGGGCAGGCGATGATGTCGCTGATCAGGCCGATGTTCGGCGTGGCCAAGCCTGCCTCCGCTAGCGCCGCGTGCACGGCCGGCAGGTCGTCCAGCTTCACATGCGGCAAAACCAGGTTCTGCTCATGCGTCACCCGGATGTCGTCGAGGCTGTAGCGCTCGGCGAGATCGGCGACGAGATCCATCTGGTCGGCCGAGGCGTCTCCGGGTGTGGCGCCGTGCGCCTTCAGCGAAATCTCGACGATGCCGTAGCCGGCCTTCTTGTGCGGTTTGACGTTGTTGCGGGCGAACCGCGCCAGCGCGGGGCTGGCGGACTTCGCCGCCTCGAACGCTTCGGATCGCGCCGGCAGGACATCAAAGGCCAGCGGCGTGAAGGCGCCGCGGATGCGGGCCAGCTCTGCCTCGGGCAGGTCGGCCTGCGGCGAGTCGATCTTGCCCCACTCCTCCTCGACCTGACGCGCAAACTCCTCGGCGCCGAGCGAGGCGACGAGAATCTTGATCCGCGCCTTGTACTTGTTGTCCCGCCGGCCGTGGCGGTTGTAGACGCGCAGAATGGCCTGCAGGTAGCTCAGCAGGCTGTCGACCGGCAGGTGCTCGCGGATCGTCGGGCCGACGTAGGGCGTGCGCCCCTGACCGCCGCCGACGATCACCTCGAAGCCCAGCGATCCGTCCCGCGCCCGGCGCAGCACAAGGCCGATATCGTGGACCCGCGCCGCCGTCCGGTCCTTCGCGGCCGCCGTGACCGCGAACTTGAACTTGCGCGGCAGGTAGCTGAACTCGGGATGCAGCGTCGACCACTGGCGGATTACCTCTGACCAGACGCGCGGATCGTCGATCTCCTCGGCCGTAGCGCCGGCATAGGGGTCGGCCGTGACGTTGCGGATGCAGTTGCCGCTGGTCTGGATGGCATGCAGGTCGACCTCGGCCAGCAGGTCGAGGATGTCCGGAACCTGGCCCAGCTTGATCCAGTGCAGTTGCAGGTTCTGGCGGGTGGTGAAGTGGCCATAGCCCTTGTCATAGACGCGGGCGATGTGGGCCATCCGGCGCATCTGCCGGCTGTCCAGCGAGCCATACGGAATGGCGATCCGCAGCATGTAGGCGTGCAGCTGCAGATACAGGCCGTTCATCAGCCGCAACGGCTTGAACTGATCTTCCGTGATCTCCCCGGTCAGCCGGCGCGCGACCTGGCCGCGAAACTCGGCGGCCCGGTCGGCGAGGAATTCCTTGTCGATGGCGTCGTAGCGATACATGCGGGACTACTTCCTGCGGATCAGGTCGACACGGCCGGTCGAGCGGGCCGCGCCCGTGGCCGCGAGGATCGCCTCGATGCCGGCGCCGCCCTCGGCCTGCTTGCCGTGTGTGGGTTCATTCGTGGGGCCGAGCGCGCGCAGGCGCTCACGGTAGCTGACGGGGGCCCAGCCGCCGGGCGCTTCGACGATATCGATCAGATAGGGCTCGACGATAACGGTCGACTGGCCCAGCGCGGCGTCGACCGCGGCCGGGCCGGCGGCGTCATCGTAGGCGAAGCGCTCGGCGTCGGCGAACCGCTCGACCCACTGGCCGTCCAGCCAGAACACGACCTCGCCGTCGATCAGGCGGTTGGCGGTGAGGGCTTTCATGAAAGGCTCCTTCCTCCCCGCGTCGCGGGGAGGGCGGTGGAGGGGGCGGCGCGAACGCCAGCGGCAAAATCCTGAAATCCGGTCGGTTCGGCCCGGTCGGCGCTGACCCCTCCGCCCTGCTCCGCAGGGTCCCCCTCCCCGCGAGCGGGGAGAATTGACGTTGAAACAGACAGCGCCATCGCCTCGCCGACGATCAGGAGCGCCGGGCCCGACAGGCCCTCGGCCGTGCTCGCCAGCTCACCCAGGGTCGTCGGATAACGCGCCTCGTCAGCACGGCTGGCGTTGACGGTGATCAGGGCCGGCGTCGCGGCGTCGCGGCCGGCGGTCATCAGCCGTTCGGCGATCAGGCCGGCGGTCGAGAGGCCCATATAGATGACGACGGTCTGGTTGGCCTTCGCCAGATGATCCCAGTCGAGGTCCGGCTCACCGTGCGCGGCATGACCGGTGACGAAGGTCACGGCCTGGGCCAGACCCCGGTGGGTCAGCGGCGCGCCGGCGCTTGCCGAGGCAGCCAGGGCGGCGGTGACGCCGGGCACGACCTCGCAGACCACCCCGGCGGCGCGGCATTCTTCCAGCTCTTCACCGCCGCGCCCGAAGATGAACGGGTCGCCGCCCTTCAGCCGGACGACGTCCAGACCCTGAAGCGCGAAGGCGACCAGCAGGCGGTTGATGTCGTCCTGCGGCAGGGTGTGACGGCTCTTGCGCTTGGCCACGTCGATCAGTCGCGCATCCGGCGCCGCCATGGCGAGGATGTCGGCGGAGACCAGACCGTCATGCACGATGACCCCGGCCGCCGCGATCAAACGCGCGGCCTTGAGGGTCAGAAGCTCGGGGTCACCCGGTCCGGCGCCGACCAGCCAGACCTTGCCGGGCTTGGAGGCGACCATCGCGCTATCCAGGGCGACGAGGCGGCGGGACGGGATTGTGCGGGAGGCCCGGGACATTTCGCGATAGTTTCTCTATAAGCCTGACAAATCGGAGCGGGGCGGACCGTGAAGGCCCGCCCCCCCACCTGTCCAGCGGCGAAAAGGGCCGATGCGCCTCTGAACAGTTGCAAACTGGGAGCGCCACGCCCACTTCGCAAACCAAGAGTTCTGCCGGGGGCCTCAGGATTTCTATGGAACGATCGAACGAGCGCAGACGGCTGCCGCCGCTGAACGCCCTGAGGGCCTTCGAGGCCGCCGCGCGGCACCTGAATTTCAGCCGCGCCGCGGACGAACTGTCGGTCACGCCCGGCGCCGTCAGCCAGCAGATCCAGAACCTCGAGGACTATGTCGGCGCGGCCTTGTTCAAGCGCACGCCCAAGGGTCTGCTGCTGACGGATGCGGCGCAGACCGCCCTCCCCGCCCTGCGCGAGGCGTTTGACCGCCTGGCCGAAGCCGCTGGCCTGCTGACCGCCGCGGTGGATGGCCGCCGCCTGACCCTGACCGCCGCCCCCTCCTTCGCCGCCAAATGGCTGGTGCCAAGACTGGGCAAGTTCGAGGAGGCCCAGCCGCAGGTCGACGTCTGGCTCAGCGCCGGCATGGAAGTCGTCGACTTCGCCAGCGGCGAGGTCGACCTGGCCATCCGCTACGGCGGCGGCCGCTATCCGGGCCTGGAAGTCACCCGGCTGCTCAGCGAGACGGTGATTCCGGTGATCAGCCCGTCGCTGCTGGCGACCCATCCCCTCAACGACCCGTCTGAGCTGACCGGCCACATCCTGCTGCACGACGGCTCGCCCGACGCCGACGATTCCTGCCCCGACTGGGCGATGTGGCTGGCGGCGCGCGGCATCAAGACGGTCGACGGGACCCGCGGACCACGCTTCAACCAGTCGAGCCTGGTGATCGAGGCCGCGGTCAACGGCCGGGGCGTCGCCCTGGCCAAGCGCACCCTGGCCCAGGCCGACCTCGACGCGGGCCGTCTGGTGACGCCGTTTCCCATCGCCACCGCCGTGGACTTCGCCTATTACGTCGTCCATCCCAAGACCAAGGGACGGCTGCCGCAGGTGAAGGCGTTCGTCTCCTGGCTCTCACAGGAGGCCGCCGCCCACGAGGCGGCGCTCCAGACCATGGACAACGGCGCCGGTATCTGACGTGGCCAAAGATGTATTGAACGCGGCGGACCTCCTCGCCGAGGGAGGGCGCATCGCGCCACTTGAATGCACCACCATGGCCGAGGTCCGCCAGGGCGTTGACGCCCTCGACCGGGCGCTGGTCGCCCTGCTCGCGGAGCGTCAGGGCTACATGGACGCCGCCGCCCGCATCAAGCCCGACCGCAACGTCGTCCGGGACGAGGCGCGCATCGAGGACGTGGTGACCAAGGTCAAGGCTGCCGCCCGTGCGGCCGGCCTGTCGGAAGCGATCGCCGAGCCTGTCTGGCGCACCCTGGTCGACCGCTGCATCGCCTATGAGTTCGGCGTCTGGGACCGCACGCGCGGCTGATCAGCGCTTCAGCGAGCGCAGCGCCTTCTCGTGGCGGTAAGCGGCGATGTCGAACAGGGCTGCATCGAGCGCCGCGTGGACGTCTGGCAGCGCATGCACGCCCTGAAGCTCCGCCCGTTCACAAGCGTCGCCCAGCGCGTGCGCCCCGACGCCGCGCGCCGCGCCCTTCACCGTATGCAGCGCATCGCGCCAGCCGTCGGACGCGGCGTTGAGCATCGGCGACCACATCTGCGCCTGCTCCTGGAACAGCTCCAGCACCTCGTCGATCACCCCGGAATCGCCCGCGGCGAACTGCTCCAGATACGGAAAATCGACCGCGCCGGTAATGTCTCGTCTGGCCATCAGTATCGCCCTTGCGTCCCCGGTCTTTTCGGCTATGTTCCGCGCCCTCGCCGCCGGGCCTCGCAGAGTTCCGAAACGTCGATACGGGTGCATAGCTCAGTTGGTAGAGCAGCTGACTCTTAATCAGCGGGTCGTAGGTTCGAATCCTACTGCACCCACCATTGCAAGGTCCTGATCGCGTTCAGGACCGCGCTTTCGGTGTCCCTTCAGTACGAAATCGCCGGGTTCCCATCGGAACGTGTCGACCCGCGCCATGCCGGTGCTCGCGCGGGCCGTATGCGACTCAGCGCGGCAGTTTGCTGGCTCCCATCAGGTAGGCGTCGATCGCCTGGGCGCACTGGCGGCCTTCGCGGATCGCCCAGACCACCAGCGACTGGCCACGACGCATGTCGCCGCAGGAAAAGATGTTCGGCGCCGTCGTCCGATAGTCCGTGGTCGGCGCCCTGACGGCTCCGCGCGCGTCGAACTCGATGCCGGCCTGTTCGGTGAAGGCGGTATGGCGCGGCGAGACGAAACCCATCGCCAGCAACACCAGATCGGCCTTGATCTCGAACGCGCTGCCCGGAACCTCCTCGAGCACCTGGCGGCCATCCCGGCCGGGAACCCAATGCATGCGAACGCACTCGAGCGCCTCGACCTTGCCGTTTGACCCGAGAGCCCGCCGGGTGGCGACGGCGAAGTCGCGCTCGCAACCTTCTTCATGGCTCGTCGAGGTCCGCAGCTTCATCGGCCAGTCCGGCCAGGTCATCTGCTTGTTCTCGTGCAGAGGCGGCTGGGGCATGATCTCCAGCTGGGTTACCGACGCCGCGCCGTGGCGGTTGGAGGTGCCGATACAGTCCGAGCCGGTATCGCCGCCGCCGATGACCACGACATGCTTGCCGGCCGCGGACAGGGTTCCGCCGGGCGCGGCTTTCGCCTCATCGTCGCCAGCGTTGCGCCGGTTCTGCTGGACCAGAAAATCCATGGCGAAGTGGATGCCGTCCAGCTCGCGGCCGGGGACCTCCAGGTCGCGCGGGTTTTCCGCGCCGCCGGCCATCACCAGGACGTCGTAGTCGTCGAGGATGCGCTGCACCGAGACGTTGACGCCGATCTCCACGCTGGTGCGGAAGATCACGCCCTCGGCCTCCATCTGGGCGACCCGGCGGTCGATCAGATGCTTCTCCATCTTGAAGTCCGGAATGCCGTATCGGAGCAGGCCGCCGACACGGTCGTTCTTCTCGAACACCGTGGGGGCGTGGCCGGCGCGGGCCAGCTGCTGGGCGCAGGCGAGACCCGCGGGGCCCGACCCGACGACGGCGACCCGCTTGCCCGTGCCGCGCGGCGAGGGGCGGGGTTCGATCCAGCCCTCTTCCCAGCCCTTGTCGACGATCGCGCATTCGATCGTCTTGATGGTCACCGGGGTGTCGATGATGTTCAGCGTACAGGATGCCTCGCAGGGCGCGGGGCAGACGCGGCCCGTGAACTCGGGGAAGTTGTTGGTCGACTGGAGGTTCTCCAGCGCCGTCCGCCACTGTTCGCGATAGACCAGATTGTTGAAGTCCGGGATCTGGTTATTCACCGGACAGCCGCTGTGGCAGAACGGTATCCCGCAATCCATGCAACGGGCCGCCTGCTGGTTCAGGGTCTGCTCGGGCAGAGGCCGAACGAACTCGTTCCAGTTGCGCAGGCGCTCGGCGGGCTTCTCGTAGCCACGATCCTGACGCTCGATTTCAAGAAAGCCGGTTGGCTTGCCCATGGGTGTGCTCCGACTCTATTCGGCGGCGACGGCCGAGGCCGCCGCGCGTTCGTTGACCATGTCCGTCAGCGCCCGGCGGTAGTCCTTGGGCATGACCTTCCAGAACCGGCCGAGGGCCGCATCCCAGTTGTCGAGGATCTCTCCGGCCCGGGCGCTGCCCGTGTAGAGGCGATGGCGTTCGATCAGGATACGCAGTCGCTCGGCGTCGAAGGCAAGCATGTCGCCCATGCCGTTGTTCTCGACCGAGACCGCCCCCTGAAGAGGACGGCCGTCACGCGGCTCGTCGTCTCCAGCCGGCTCGATCGGGTCGATGTCGACCATCGCGGCGTTGCACAGCGACGGGAACCGGCCGTCGGCGTCGTAGACATAGGCCACCCCGCCCGACATGCCGGCCGCGAAGTTGCGACCGGTGGAGCCCAGCACTACGACCACGCCACCGGTCATGTACTCACAGCCGTGATCACCGGTGCCCTCGACCACTGTCACGGCGCCAGAATTGCGAACCGCGAAGCGCTCGCCTGCCACGCCCTGGAAGTAGGCCTCGCCGGCGATGGCGCCGTAGAGGACGGTATTGCCGACGATGATGTTCTCGACAGGATCCCGCGTGGATTCCTTCGGCTGCCGCACGACCACCCGGCCGCCGGACAGGCCCTTGCCGACATAGTCGTTGCCGTCGCCGATCAGCTCCAGCGTGACGCCTCGCGCCGCGAAGGCGCCGAAGCTCTGGCCCGCCGTGCCGTGGAAAGTCAGGCTGATGGTGTTCTCGGGAAGGCCCGCATGGCCGTACCGTCGCGCCACCTCCGACGACAGCATGGTCCCGACGGTACGGTTGATGTTGCGGATCGTGTAGTCACCCCGCACCAGCGTCCCGTTGTCGAGCGCCGCCGCCGCGTCAGCGATCAGGGTGTTGTCGAGCGCCTTCTCCAGCTCGTGGTTCTGCCGGTCGGTGTTCGACAGGCTCGTCGCGAATTCGGGCGTCACCACGTGCAGGATCTTCGACAGGTCGACTCCGCCGGCCTTCCAGTGCTCGACGGCGTCCGTCATCTCCAGCCGGTCGACCTGACCGACCATCTCGGAGACGGTGCGGAAGCCCAGATCGGCCATGATCTCGCGCAGCTCTTCCGCGACGAAGAAGAAGTAGTTGATCACGTGCTCGGGCTGGCCGGTGAACCGCGCCCGCAACACCGGGTCCTGTGTCGCCACGCCCACAGGGCAGGTGTTGAGCTGACACTTGCGCATCATGATGCAGCCGGACGCGATCAGCGGCGCCGTGGCGAAGCCGAACTCGTCGGCGCCCAGCAGGGCGGCGACCGCGACGTCCCGCCCCGTGCGAAGACCGCCGTCGGCCTGAACCGCCACGCGGCTGCGCAGGCCGTTAAGCAGCAGGGTCTGCTGCGTTTCGGCCAGTCCGATCTCCCACGGCGAGCCGGCATGAATCAGGGAGGTCAGGGGCGAAGCGCCCGTGCCGCCCTCGAAGCCGGAGATGGTGATGTGATCCGCCCGCGCCTTGGCGACTCCGGCCGCCACCGTGCCGACCCCGACCTCGGAAACCAGCTTGACCGAGATGCGCGCCCTGGCGTAGGCGTTCTTCAGGTCGTGGATCAGCTGGGCCAGATCCTCGATCGAGTAGATG
>CAZISF010000007.1:0-54616 GCA_964541915.1 uncultured Caulobacter sp. | reverse complement strand
TCGCGCAGTCGTCGAACGACGAGAACCGGTACAGGGCGGCGACGCGGACGGACGGACGGCTTTCGATCATGACGCCGGCGGTGATGATCGGGCGCGGCGGCGGGATCAATCGAAATCTCGGCGCGAGGCGGGCAGGTGACGTCTGAAGACCGACGATGCTCCGGCGGCGAATATCGCGTTCAGGCGCCACAAGATCGCGTCCCGGAATGCCCGACCGCGCGCTTTCCGTCAGATGGAGAGACCGGGATCGCCTTCGAGAATATCCTGCCTGAGCAGAGGGGATTCCCCCGGCTTCCAGAGCGAAACGCGGTGACTCACCCGATAGCGCAGCGGGCCGCCATCGTCCGTTTCACTGCGCTCAAGCGGTATCGGAATGCAGACGAACTCGGCCTCGAGCTCATGCGGCGTCGCGCGCACCGTGGTGTAGCCGTGTCCGGCGTAGTCCAGGAACTTGAGATGCGGCGCCAGCTCCGGATTGCTCGCCGCGCGGGCCCGGGCGGGGTCACCGGTCTCCTTCAGGACGAAGGAAGATTTCACCCCATGCAGCAGGGTCATGTTCCAGCTGGTCTCCATGGAGCCGTCGGGCGTGTCATGGATATTGAGCGGCCGCAGCGGGCGATCCTTCGGCATGGTGAGTTGCTGCACCTCGCCCAGGGTCTGGGCCGAAATAGAACCGGTGACGAATTCGACGCCGACCGGATCGAACGCGCGAGGCGGCAGCGTCTTCGAGGGATAGCCGGCCCAGAACGCATGTCTGTCCCCCGCCAGGATGGTCAGGCCGGTGATCCCTTCCGCGCGGACCATGTCGAAGATCTCGCTGTGCTCAAGGCGATAGGCGCCTGTGGTCACGCCATATCCCCCACCGGCCGGCCACAGGCCCGCGAACGCTGGCGGCAGGTTCTGGGGATCGGTGCGTCCGGTGAGCGTGCCGAACGAATGGCCCCAGATCTTCCACGGCGCCTTTGCCGTGCGCAGACGGTCCTTGAACCAGGCCATCTGCTCGAGGCCAAGATAGGCCTCCGGCGGCGCGTCCTTGTTCGGATTGGGAAACTCGAGCTCGCCCAGGCGGATGGTGGCCGGCGGATGGCCGCCGTCAAAGGCCTGACCCTGGTCGAGAATCTCCAGCATCGCGTCGGGCATGGCCGGGAACTTGATGTCGGGAAGCCCGCTGTAGTCGCCACCCGGTGAGATGTAGGACCGGTTGTCCGTCAGGATCATGTCGACGTTCTTGCCATACCGGAACGACCGCTGGATCTTCAGCGCGTTGATGGCGGCCAGGTTGTTCGGCTCCTGCCCGACGCCCCGCGCATCGAAGTCCTCGACGGGCTTGTTCTCGACCACCGGGGGCTCGAAGACGTCGCCGGCACCGGCCTTGAGGACCCGCGCCGGCTGATACTCGTACCAGGCCTGACTCGCCGCGACCTTGAGCTTCTGCGCCGGACGGATTGCGCCGTTGATGATCTGCTGGCTCTGAAAGGACCGCCAGTTGAACTCGTGGTTGTCCCAGACCGGAACGAACGGCCATTGGGCCCGGGCCTCCTGCAGATCAGGGTCGCTGAGGTAGCCGCGATAGGCCGTGCGGTAGTCGTCCAGATCCGTGGGGATGTGGAAGGTGGTGACCTTCTCGCCGTGCGGGTACCGCACATTGCCGCGCAGGCGTCGGCCCCGCTCCATGCCGCCCGGTCTTTCCTCGGGATACCAGACCAGTTCGTAGATGAAGTCGCCGAGGTGCAGGACGAAGCCCAGCTGTTCGTCACGCGGTCGGCGGGCGTCCTCATGGAGCATGCGCCGGTAGGCGTTCATGGCCCCCTGGGTGACGTCCTGACAGCTGACGAAGGCAAACTTGACCGTCCGATCATCGTTGTCCGCGGGCGCCGTCAGAGTGCGGCCGACCCGGCTTGTGTTGCCCGCATCGTCGACAAATCGGTACCAGTATTCCCGCGCGGGCTTCAGCCCGGCCGCAAGGAAGCGACAGGTCCAGTCCGTCGCGGCGGTGACCGCGACGTCGCCCCGCGCGACCATCTTGCCAAACTTCGGATCGCTTGCGACTTCGACCGTCAACCGGTGTGAGGCGACGCCGCTGTCCGGCGCCCGCCGCGTCCAGAGGATCACACTGTCCGGACGGGGATCACCGGAGGCGACACCCTGCGGAAACAGGTCGCGACGTTCGTTTCGCGCCGCAGATGTCGCCTGCGCTGGACCCGATCCGAACGCGAGCGCCGCGCCAAGCGCGGCGGCCTGGGCGGCGAAGGCCCGCCGCGACAGTGCAGACTTGTCCATGGCCCATCCCTCCCGAACTGACGCGCCCTGCCGAGGCGTGTCGCGCCATCGTTCCCGCCAGGTTGCGGGCGACTGGGAGGATTTCGGACGCCTTTCAGCCCTGGGCCGCAAGTTAACTTTCGTTCAGGCGCGCGGCGTCAGGGCCAAGACTATGCCGCGCGGTCGACCGGCGGCCGGGCGGCCAAGGGCGACGCTATGCGCTCAGTCCGCGACCCCCAAAGCCAGTCTGCGCGGCCAGGTCCTCCAGTGTTTTCGGGAGGGGGAATGGAGTCTAGAAGTTCGCCGTCTTGACCATGCCGCCGTCGACCCGGAGGTTCGCGCCGGTGATGTAGCTGGCGAGCGGACTGGCGAGGAAGGTGACGGCGTCGGCCACTTCCTGCGGCGTGCCGTGGCGGCTCAACACCGACCGTGCGGCCGCCGACTCGAACAGAGCCGGATGGTGGATCCGGACCTGGTCCCAGAAGCCGCCCTCGAAGAAGATCGGGCCGGGGGATACGCAGTTGATCCGGACGCCGCGTCCGCCATGGCGGTTGGCCAGTTGGCCGGCATAGTTGATCAGGGCCGCCTTCATGGTCCCGTAGGCTTCCTCGCCCGGCGGCAGTTGCGTGAGGACGCTGGCGATCGACGACACGAAGGTCAGGGACGATCGGCCGTTGTCGAGCAGGTAGGGCATGGCCAGTTCAGCGACCCGGACGTGCTGAAGCAGGTCGGTCTCGAAGGTTTCGCGCCACATCTCGTCACCGGCCGTGGTCGGGCGGGTCGAGACATTGCTGACCACGATATCGACGCCGCCGAGACCTTCAACGGCCCTGCCGAACCAGGCGGAGAAGGCCGCGTGATCGCGGACGTCGAGCGCGTCCCCGATCACCACGCCGCCGCTGGCCCGCGCCTCCGTCTGGAGCCTGGCCAGGCCGCCTTCTCCACGGGCGCAGGTGGCGACTGCGCATCCCTCGCGCAGGAGGCCGCGAACGATCTCCAGACCGATGCCGCGCGTGCCGCCTGTCACAAGGGCGCGCATGCCCTGCATTTTCAGATCCATGAGGTGTCTCCTTGGCTAGCGGGCGCAGGCGCCGCCATCGACTGGCAGCGCGACCCCGGTGATGAAGCTCGCCGCGTCGCTGGCGAGAAAGACGATGGCGTCCGCGATTTCCGGGGGTTCGCCGTAGCGGCCCAGCGGGATGAACTTGGCGAAGTCTTCCGGGAAGCTGTCCGGGTCGTCAGGACGCATCTGACGTGCGAGGGCCAGGGTCATGTCGGTGCTCGTCGGCGCCGGGCAGACGGCGTTCACACGCACGCCCGTGCCGGCGAACTCCATCGCTGCCAGCTTCGTCATGCCGACGACCGCATGCTTGCTGGCGGTGTATGCGATCGTGTTCCGACCGCCGCCGAGACCGGAGATCGACGATACGTTCACGATGGCGCCGCGCCGCTCGATGAGTGAGGCCGCGGCATGCTTCATGCCGAGGAAGACGCCCCGGGTGTTGACCGCCTGAACCCGGTCAAACGCCTCGACGGAGCAGTCGACCAGCGGCCCGATAGGCCCCGAAACGCCGGCGTTGTTGATCAGGATGTCGAGCCGGCCAAATGCCTCGCGGCATCGGGCGATCGCCGCCTCCCAATCCTGTTCGCTCGAGACGTCTCCCTCGAAGACGACGGCCCGACCGACGTGGGCGGACACGAGCGTCGCGGCCCCGCCGAGCGGTGAACTCGGGAGATCAACCAGCACGATGTCCACGCCTGAACGGGCCAGTGCGTTGGCCGTGGCCAGTCCGATCCCGCGTGCCGCGCCGGTGACCAGGGCGACCCTGCGCTCAGGTGAAGTCATGACTTGGCGTCCGCCGCTGCTTTGAGGTGGAGATCGAAGTCCGCGGCCACCGCCGCCAGGATGTCGGGCGCCGAAAGGTCGGCGAGACGGCAGCCGTTCGCCTCGACGGCCCATTCGATCAGCTTGATGAGATTGCCGTCCGGGTCACGGACCAGCGCTTCGCGCCAGGGGCCGACCTGCCTCGCAGGTGCGGCTTGCCGGGCGCCGAGGCCGAGCGCCTGCGCCACGCCGGCTTCCAACTCCTCGACTTCAAACCCGACATGAGCGTAGCCGGGCGCTTCCCGGGCACGGTCCGTGGTGCGGGCGGTGGTCTCGGGGTTGAGGTACTGCCAGAACTCGAGCGCGATGTTCGCGCCGCGCACCCAGGCCGCCAGCACGTCGACGTCCGTCAGACCCGTCACCCGGTCATAGTCGGCGTTGTTTCTGAGCCTGGGGCTGTACTGGACAGGCGCCCCGAGCAGCTTCCCGTAGAAGCCGGCCAGCCGCTCCAGATCGTGAGTGGCGTAGGCCACATGTCCGATCCAGCTTGCCGGGTGAGCGCGCGCGAAGGGCGCGCCCTCGGCTTCGACAACGGATCCTTCCCCGGATCGGCCATAGGCGTAGAGGAAACCCGTTTTCAGATCGACCGGTCGGTCGGGAAACGAGAATCCGTCGCCCTGGAGGCCCTGGATGACGTCGTCAATCGACCGTCCCTGGACACAGAAGTGGGTAATCCCGGCTTCGTTGACCGGCGGGCATTCCGGAGTGTGATCTGACGATCCCGGATAGCAGCCGAGTTCCAGATAGCCGTTCACGCTCTTCATCAGGGCGCACTGCGCGCCGGTCGCCGGGTCCTTCCAGCGGGCGACTTCAGCAAGCCCTGCGGCAGACCCGTAGCCACGAACCGACCCGTCGAGGTCGGCGACTGAAATTCCGATCTGATGGACGCCTCTGATCATTCCGGCCTCGCTTGCGATGCCGACCTATCTTGCTATTATACAATTAGTCAATAGCCGTTGACACGGCAACGGCCTTTCACGCCTGCACGGAGTGACATTGTCGTGCAGCCCGGGCGTTGCGCCGGCCGCGCATTGAGGGATGATGGCGGTCTCGCGCCGGATGATCTGAATGACGCTCGCTGAACCTCGCAAACGCACCCGCCTGGCGCCGGAAGTCCGCCGGTCGCAGATCCTCGACTTCGCCGCCCGACTCATTCTGGACGAAGGGCTGACGGCCGTGTCCATGGAGCGGCTGGGGCGCGAAAGCGGGGTCAGCAAGGCCCTCGTCTATAACTACTTCCCGAGCCGCGAAGTCCTGCTTGCCGCCCTGCTGCACCGGGAACAGGCCGACCTCGACAGTCGGGGCATGGAGCGGGCGCTTGAGGCGAAGACCTATGAGGACCTCATTCGCCAGACCACGCGCGTGTACCTTGAGCACACCAGCGAGCGGGGAGCCCTGATTCAGACTCTTGTGGCGGACCCTTCCGTGGCCCGGTTGATGGAGGCCGCCTCCGCCGAGGGTCTTGAGCGCACCGTTCGCTACTTCGTGCGTGAGACGCGCCGGGAGTATGGCTTCAGCCGTGAGATGGCGACACTCGCCGTCCAGATGCTGATGGCGATGACGGACCGCGCCGGAAAGCTGGTCGCCGAAGGGCAGGTCGATATCCCGACCGCCGAGGAAATGTGCGTCCAGATCATAACCGGCGGTGGCAAGCAGCTGGCCGCGTGGCTCGGCTCCACTATTGACGAATAATATAATAGTTGACGACGCCTGCCCGGGCTAGCAACCTGTCGGACGTGATCGGGAGCGCTGGCGCCAGCCGGGGTCTCCTTCTCCTGTCCTCGATCCGCCTTGCGCAAAGGCTCTTCGCCCCGGCCTCGCGCCGGGGCTTTTTTTGACGATTGCTCGCTGGAGGCGCACCCATGCACGGCTTCCTGTCGCCCCTTCTGGCGACGCTCCTGCTCGCTGCCGCGACGCCGGTGATTGCGTGCGAGGCGGCGGCGGATGCGCCGGAGTTGGCCCGGTCCGGTCCCAGTCCGGTCGGAGTCACGGTTGTCCCGGTGGTGGTCGCTGAACGGCCGGACCTGCCGGCGTCGAACCTCATGACCGGGCGGATCGCCAGGGCCGACCGGACGCTCAGGGTTACAGTCTGGTATCCGGCTGTCGCCGGGGCTGGGGCCGGGAAATCATACGAAGGACGGGTCCGGCGTCCGGGAGAAGCCGACATGGCGTTCGAGATTCCCGGCTGCGCGCGAGAGGGTGCGGCGGCCGAGAAGCACTCCGGCCCGCTGGTGGTGATTTCCCACGGCTACGGCGGCTGGGCGACCTACACAGCGGATCTGGCGGAGACCCTGGCGTCGCGCGGATACGTCGTTGCGGCGATCGACCATGACGATCCACCGTTCAGGGACGCCGGCGGCTTCGCGCTTTCATTCGCCCATGTCGCGGCCAACCGGGCCCGTGACCAGCAGGCCGTCATCGCCCGCCTCCGCGTCCTTGCCGGCGCCTCCGACTTCGTGCTGGCCGGTGCGTACGATCCCGACCGGATCGCCCTGATCGGCTACTCGATGGGCGGGTTTGGCGCCCTTGCCACCGCCGGCGCGGGCTACAATTCATCCGGCGCCTTCTACCGCCGGATCCCCGGCGGGCTGCTCGCGGAACAGGCCGAAGGCCGGGCCCTGCCGGCGGACGGTCTGAAAGCGCTCGTTCTTATCGCCCCATGGGGTGGCCAGGCCGGGAACGGGAGCTGGACCGCCGCCGGTCTCGCGAATGTCAGAACACCCACCCTCGTGATCGCCGGCGACCACGACGATGTCGCTGGCTATGTCGATGGCGTGCGGGCGATCTATGACGGCCTGACGGGCTCCGACCGCCGCATCCTCGTTTTCGCCAACGCCCGCCACAATCTTGTCGGCGCCGACGCGCCGCCTGCCGCGCGGGCCGCGTTCGAGACCTTCGAGGGCTTCGAGGAGCCCGTCTGGCGCAAGGATCGCCTGCGCGCCATCAACGCCCATTTCATCGTCGCCTTCCTCGACCTGACCCTCAAGGGTGACGAGGGTCGAGCCGGGTATCTCAGGCCATTGCCGCCGGATGGGGTCGCCAGGGGGTTCCCCAAGCGCTGGTCGCTGGGCTTCAGCCTGGGCCATGACCCGGCTGCCGGGCCGTAAAGACACGGTCGGCTAAGGCGGCGATCGCCTCGCTGACGGCCTCGGCCCTCTCGCGCTGCAGCCAGTGGCCTGCACCTTCGTACATCCGGATGCGGAGGTCCGGCGCGAGGACGCGGTGGCGCGCGGCCAGACTCGGCAGGAGCGCGTCATCCTGATCCCCCCACAGCAACTCGACCGGGCAGGTGACGGGCCCCTCGGCGCCGGTCGGCGCGTCGTCCTCGACGGGGTTCGCGCGATACCAGTTCAGCGCGCCGGTCAGGGCCCCCGGGCGCGACATGGCTTCGATATAGGCCGCCTCATCAGCAGCGTCGGACAGTCCGAGCCCCTTGAGGCGATCGAGCATGCCGCGGAGGGCCTGGTAGTCGTCGGCCTCGAAATGCGCTTCGGCGCCGGCGGCCCGGAGCCGTGGCATATAGGCCGACGCCTGTTTCTGAGCCGGGTCGTCCCGGAGCGCCGCCGCAAGGACGGCAGGGTGGGGCGCGCTGAGCACGCAAAGGCCTGCGAGTCGGCCCGGGCGCGCGGCGGCGTAGGCCCAGGCCACGGCGCCGCCCCAGTCATGGCCCACAAGCAGCGCGGGCCCGTCGCCGGCCTGGCTGTTCAGGATATCGTCGATGTCCGCGGTCAGCCGCTCCAGCCGATAGGCTGAGAGGTCCCGAGGCTTGCCGGACAGATTGCAGCCCCGTCCGTCGGGCGCGATCACGGTGAAGCGCCGCGACAGGGTCTCGATCTGCGCCTGCCACCCGCGCCAGTAGTCCGGAAACCCATGACAGAGCACGATCACCGGGCCTGACCCGCCCCGCATCAGATGCAGGGGACAGCCGTCCGAAGCCGTGATCACGAGGCTGGTTAGCAAGGCAGGCGGCTCCCGGAGCGTTGTTCAACCTACCGTCAATAGGGAACGATTCAAAGGCCGCCTTGGCCAACGAGGCTCCCGGCCGGGCGCCCGTTATCAGGCACATCACTATTGACGATACGAACAATAAGGCTTGACGCCTTCGCGCCGGCGTGGCTAGTGTTATTGACGAAGAATATAATAGAGGGCGTGACCAGCGCTCAACGAAAATGGGGAGGGAACCAATGAACACCTGGACATCGCGTTCAAAGGCCATGCTGGCCGGCGCTTCGGTGGCCGCTCTGTGCGCGGCGGTGATTGCCGGACCGACGGCCGCGTCGGCTGCCGAAGCCACGCCCGCGGCGACGGGGGTCGAAGCGATCATCGTGACCGCGCAGAAGCGGGAGCAGGCCCTTCAGGATGTGCCGCTGGCCGTCAGCGCCTTTTCGGAAGCGACGCTTGATCGGGCCCAGATCGAAGATGCGACAGACATCCAGTTCTCGATTCCCAACGCCGTCCTGACCGGCAACGACCGTTTCACGCTGCGGGGCATCGGCACCAACGCGCTCGGTTCGTCGGACCTGGGCGTGCAATCGTTCGTCAACGGCGCCGCCATCGGCTACCTTCCGCAGAACGAATTCTTCGACATGGCGCGCATCGAGGTGCTGCGCGGCCCCCAGGGCACGCTCTACGGCCGGAACACGACCGGCGGCGCGATCAACCTGATCACCAAGCGTCCGGGTAGCGACTTCGGCGGTGACTTCAGCGTCCAGCTGGGCAACTTCTCCAACGTGCGTATCGGCGGCGCCGTCGATATCCCGCTCGGAGATCGGGTCGCGGTGCGTCTGGCGGGCTACAGCCTCAAGCGCGACGGCTACACCGAGAACCTGGGCACCGGGAACGACATTGACGGTCGCGACCAATGGGCGTTGCGCGGGACCGTGACCTTCGATCTCGGCGAGAATACCGACGCAACCCTCATCGTCGGCCGCTACGACGAAGACAGCACCCGCGCCCGCGAGGGCAAGCGGCTCTGCAAGGCGCATCCTGTGCTGGGTTGCGATCCGCGGCAGCTGGGTTTCGATTCTCCAACCGCCAGCACGACGATTCTGCAGACACTGGCCCGGTTCTTCACGCCGTTCCCGGTCGGCGGAAACATCTATGCCGGCGCGCCCAATCCCCATGACCTGCGCAAGGTCCAGGCCGACACGGACCCCAGGTACCTGCTGGACCAGGACTTCGCGACGTTCAACCTGGACCACGACTTCGGGCCGGTGAAGCTCTCGACGGTCCTGGCCTATTCCGAAGGCTCGTCGGAGCAGAACACGGATTGGGACAACGCCGACTTGCCGTTCCGCTTCACCGCGCCAATCACCTACAACAAGGACCGCAATACGGTGGTCACCACCGACCGGTTGCTCACCACCGACAGCTTCACGACCCGCAGCACCACGACGACGGGCGAGCTGAGGCTGGCTTCCGACTACGACGGCGGGTTCAACTTCCTGATCGGCGTGTTCGGCCTCAAGGGGACCAGCTCGGGCGGGTTCGAGACCTGGCACCCGGCGATCGAGTATTTCCAGCGCGCAAATGGTCGGCCGGCTGAAACCTGGCACGTGTCCGCCCTGTCGCGGAACGGCAAGAACGAAACCTGGGCGCTGTTTGGCGAGACCTATTTCACGCTGTCGGACACGCTGCGCCTGACCCTGGGGGCTCGCTACACGGACGAGCAACGCTCCGGCGAGTCGCGTTCGATCGTTCTGACCGGGCTCGTGCCCTGGACCTACTCGGAGTATTCCGGGAACAAGATGACCTACAAGGCGGCGCTGGACTGGACGCCGGACCTGTCGTTCACCGACACCACGCTGGTCTACGGCTCGGTCGCCACCGGCTACAAGGGCGGTGGTCTGAACAACAGCGGAACGGTCCCGACCTACGGGCCCGAGACGGTCACGGCCTACGAACTGGGCGCCAAGAACACCCTTCTCGGTGGCCGGATGCAGGCCAACTTCGCGGCCTTCTACTACGACTACTCGGGCCTGCAGCTCGGCCAGCGTATCAACGGCGGAGTCGTGACCCGCAACGCCGACGCCACCATCTACGGCTTCGAGGCGGAGTTCGTGTATGCGCCGGACGACCACTGGCTGTTCGACGCCAACCTCTCGACGCTCAACACCGAGATCGGGACCTTCTTCAGTGAGGACGCCGCCAATCCGGCCCAGAGCCTGACGGCGACGACCCCGACGGTGCAGGTCAATCTCGCCGGCAACGAGCTGCCTCACTCCCCTCCGGCCAAGATCAAGGTCGGTGGCCAGTACACGACGGGCGCGATCTGGGGGGACTGGACGTCCACCTGGCGCGTGGACGCGGTCTGGCAGGACTCCTATTTCGCCCGCGAATACAACACGCCCACGGATCGCATCGACTCCTGGGGCGTGATCGACCTGCAAGCCCGTTTCCGCAACGACACGACCCAGACGGAGGTGCGCTTCTTCGTCAAGAACGTGACGGACGGCGACAACATCACCAACATCATCATCGAGGACGCGCTGATCGGCCGGTACCGCAATGCGCGTCGGCTCGAACCGCGGACCTTCGGCCTGATCGGGTCCACGGCCTGCTGATCCGGCAAACCCCCTGACGCCCTCATGCCTGGCGCCGGGACCCGCAGGGGCCCGGCGTCTCTTCTTCCACGGCGGGGTCGGCGGGTTAGGATGCAGGATCGACGTTCGCCGTCTGGCGAGTCGCGCGAAGAGGCGGAAGACATCCGCCCGGACCATGGGGGAAGTAGTTTTGACGACCGTTGCATCGCCAGTCGCCGAGTCGCCGCTAAAGCCGCCGGTTCTCGTCAAGCTCGCCTACAGTCTGGGACAGGCCGCCCAGAATGGCGGCTTCGACGCCGCCATCGGCTTCATCTTCTTCTACTATTCGGCCGTCCTCGGCCTGTCCGGCGCGCTCGTCGGGGCCGCCCTGGCGGTCAGCCTGGCCTTCGATGCGGTGGTCGATCCTATCGTCGGGTCCTGGTCGGATAACCTGAAATCGCGGTTCGGGCGGCGCCTGCCGCTGATGATCCTCGCGGCGCCGCTGATCACCGTGTCGATCGGACTGCTGTTCTCGCCGCCGTCGGGCCTCGGGCAGATGGGCCTGTTCGGCTGGCTGGCGGTGATGTCCGTTGCCGCCCGCAGCGCCATTTCGCTGTTCAATGTTCCCTACATCGCGCTCGGGGCCGAAATGGCGACCGACTACGGCGAACGCACCAGCGTCGTCATGTACCGCGCCTTCGCCGGGATCGTGTCGGCGGTGATCATCACTGCCGTCGGCTATTCGGTGTTCTTCGCCAACGGCGGACTGCAGCGGCCGGAGGGCTATCCCGGCTTCGGCTGGTCGGTGGCGGGCTTTCTGCTGGTCTGCATGGTGCTCTGCTGTCTGGGCGTGCGCCGCTACGCCGCGAGCCTGCCGCAGCCGGACCAGGTGCCCTCGACCATGTGGAAACGCCTGCCGGGGGAGGTCGCGGAGATCTTCGCCAACCGCTCGTTCCGCCTTCTGTTCATCTCGGCGGTGGTGCTGTTCACGGCCCTCGGCCTGAACGCCAGCCTGAACAACCATGCCTTCGTGTTCGTCTGGCGTATGAAAAGCGAGCTGATCCAGTTCATTGGCTACGCCTATCTGGTCGGCATTCTGCTGGGCGTGACCGCCGCGCCGGCGCTGCAGAAGGTGCTGGAGAAGAAGGTCGTCGTCGTCGTCGGGTTCGGTCTGCTGATCGCCAACTGGCTGGTGCTGCAGGGCGCGATGATCACGGGCGTCTGGCTGCCGCTCGGCGACGCGGCGCTGCTGCCGATGCAGGTCAACTCGTTCGTCGCCGGGATCGGCACCGGGTTCGTCTCGGTCGCCTATCCCTCGATGATGGCCGACGCCGCCGACGAGCATGAGCACCTGTTCGGCCGCCGGCGCGAGGGGCTCTACTTCGCCGGCCTCGGGTTCGCCAACAAGGCGGCGACCGGTCTGGGCGTGATGGTCGCGGGCATGGCGCTGGATCTCGTCCAGTTTCCCAAGGACGTCGGGCGCACCGTCGGCGCTGTGCTGCCGCACGAGATGCAGATTCGCCTCGTGATGATCTGGGGTCCCATCGCGGCGGTCATCGCCGTCGCGGCGCTGATGATCTTCGCGTCCTACAACATCAGCCGCGCCCGCCATGCCGAGATCGCGGCGGCGCTCGGACGAGGCCCGGGGCCCGGCTGATCCGACGGTCTTTGCTTCCAACCCGTCGTTCCGCGCGGACGGCGGTCAGTACGCCACGGAGGGTCGAGATGACCTATGACACCCCGACCGCAACACCCCTGACCGACCGGTCGCTGGACACCCCCGAGGTCGCCGCCCTGCGCGCGCATCTGGAGGCCAACAACGGCATCAAGGGGCTGGAAATCCTGAAGCCCGGCGACACCGCCCGCGCGGTCGAACTGTTCCAGCGCGACGGTTTCGTGGTCATCGCCGACGTGCTCAACAGCGAGCAGGTCGACGTTCTTGCCCAGGGCTGCAACGCGGTCATCGCCGACATCCTAGCGCTGGACCAGGACCGCGCCGGCAACCGGGGATCGCATCGCTATTCGTTCGGCGGCTCCAGCCTGACCCGTAGCCAGCTGCACCGGCCCGAATGGCAGATGCTGCTCGATATTCCGGCGGTGACCGAGGTGGTCAGCGCGATCTTCGGCTCGCCCGACTATTCGCTTCGGGCCGCGAGCGGAGACTTCTGCCTGCCCGGCGCGGTGGAGTACCAGCCGCTGCATTCCGATATCCGCGACTGGCAGAGCAACAGGACCACGCCCTTCAGCGCCTTTCATGACCCGCGCGGGCAACTCACGATCCGCGATCTGCCCTGTCCCTATGTCTGCGTGAACTTCCTGCCCCAGGAGGTCACCCGCCTGAACGGCCCCACCCGCCAGATTCCCGGCACCCAGCATTCGCGCACGCCGATCCCAAGCCTCGACGCCGAGCCCGAATGGATGCGGCTGAGCACCGTGTGTCCGGCGCCCGCGGGCGCGATCATGGTGCGGGACGTGCGGGCCTGGCACGGCGGCACGCCGAACATCTCCAATGCCATCCGCGCCATCCCGAACCTCGAGTTCTACGCGCCCTGGTTCCGCGAGCCGATTGTCCCCGGCATCAGCTATCGCGATGCCCGGCGCCTCTCCGAACACGCCCAGCGGCTGGTCCGCTACTGTGTCGCGGATTCGAGCGAAACGCTGGTCACCGGTCCGACCCTGCGCGCGCCCTGACCCCGACGTCCGGAAGAGATCCCATGAAGTACCGCCGACTTGGCCGTTCCGCGCTGCAGGTGAGCGAACTGTGCCTCGGCACGATGAACTTCGGCCCGCGCACATCCGAACAGGAGAGCTTCGCGATCCTCGGCGCGGCGGTCGCCAACGGGATCAACTTCATCGACACGGCGAACCAGTATGGCGGTCATCTGGGCGTGGGCGCGACGGAGACCCTCCTGGGCAAATGGTTCGCCGAGGACCGTGGCCGGCGAGACCGGATCGTGCTCGCCACCAAGGTCCACGAGCCGATGTCCGACGACGTCAACGACCGCGGCCTCTCGGCGCGTCATATCCAGATGGCCTGCGACGCAAGCCTGCGCCGGCTCGGGGTCGATCACATTGACCTGTACCAGCTGCATCATATCGATCGCACCGCGCCGATGGAGGAGATCTGGCAGGCGACCGACAGGCTCATCAGCCAGGGCAAGATCACCTACGTCGGCTCCAGCAACTTCCCCGGCTGGAAGATCGCCCAGGCCAACGAGAAGGCGGCCGCGCGGGGACGACTGGGTCTGGTCTCCGAACAGGGCCTGTACAATCTCCTGGAACGCCGGGCCGAGCTGGAGGTGATCCCGGCATGCCTGGAATACGGCCTGGGCCTCATCCCCTGGAGCCCGCTCGCGGGCGGCCTTCTGGCGGGTCCCTCGCCGGATCCCGGGGGGCGGCGTCAGTCGGCCGACGCCCGGGCGACGGCATCGGCCCGGTCGGAACAGCTGTCGCGCTTTGATGACCTCTGTCGCGCGCTCGGTGAACAGCCCGGCGCCGTGGCGCTGGCCTGGCTGCTGCATCAGGCCGGGGTGACGGCGACGATCATCGGCCCGCGCAGCCTCGACCAGCTGACCTCGATCCTGCATGTCCCCGGCATTCGTCTTGACGATGAAGCGCTGGTGGCGATCGATGCGATCTTCCCGGCCTGTGGGCCGGCGCCGGAGGCGTATGCATGGTGATCGACAGCGGCCTCATCCCGGTCACCGGCGGCCATCTGGCCTACCATCGTACGGGTGGTGACGGCCCCGCGCTGGTGCTGTCCCACGGCCTGACGGACAACGGCCTGTGCTGGAACCGGCTGGCGGCCGCGCTCGCGCCGGAGTTCGACATCACCATGCTGGACGCGCGCGGGCACGGCGGCAGTTCGCGCATCGCCGGCGCGCCGCCGGACTACGCAGGCCGCGATATCGCCGAGGCGATCGATGGTCTGGGACTGCGGTCGCCGATCGTGATGGGCCACTCCCTGGGCGCCCGGGCCACCGTGGACTTCGCGGCGGCCTGGCCCGGCAAGGCGTCGAAGCTGGTCCTCGAGGATCCGCCATTCATGCCGGTCGCCGATCCCGGGGCGGCTGCAACCCGCCGGCGGAAGTTCCGCGAGCAGGTGGAAGCCTTCGAGGCCATGTCTGACGCCGACATCACCGCGCTGGGCCGGAAGACCTCCCCCGACTGGCATGACGACGAGTTTCCCGCCTGGACAGCCGGCAAGCGGCAGGTCGATCCGGACGCCATGCCGGACTATCGCGTGGCCTGGCAGGATGAGATCAGACCTATCACGGAATCGACCCTGCTGATCCACGGCGACCCGGCGCGAGGCGGCATCGTCACGCCCGGGATCGCCCGGGAGGCGATGGCCATCAACCCGAACATTTCCGCGGTTCAGATCGACGGCGCCGGCCACAATATCCGCCGCGAGAACTTCCCGGCTTTTCTGGCGGCGGTGCAGGGCTTCTTGTCCGGGCACTAGGCCGATGGTGTCGATGTTGCGGCGCCGATGGTTCATCGCGGGTCAGAAAGCCAGCCTGGGCTCTCGTACCTGAAGCAAGGCGCGAGCCGTTCGCCGTTTCGGGCTACGTTTCGCAATCACCAGAAGCCATCCTTCCATCGACCGATGGATTCTCGTGCGGTCATCAGACAATAGATCTGTGCGCTTCCCCGGTCAGATCCGCTTCCGGCGCGGCTCGTGCACGGCGACCACCAGCGTGAGCAGGGCCGTGGCCAGCAGGCCCAGGGACGCACCGAAGACCACGCTGTAGCCGAAGAGGTCGGCGACCGTCCCGCCGATCAGCGGGCCAAGGGTGGCGGTGACCCCCTCGGCGGTCGCCGAGATGCCTATGCGCATGGGCAGGTCGTCGCGGTGGCCGAACTCCAGGATCATGGTCTGTGAAGCCATGCCGTATCCGGCCTGGGCGGCCCCCAGGACAAAGAAGGCGATGAAGATCGCCGCCGGCGTGTTGAGGGACATCAGCAGGAGCGTCGCGGCGATCCAGCCGACAATCGACAACAGCAGCACGAGCCTGAAGCCCGACCGGTCGCCCAGGTAGCCCCAGGCGACATTCGACACCGTGTCGGCGCCCAGGAAGGCCAGCGACAGCAGCCCAAGGGTCGCGCCGTCCAGATGCATCGTGGTCCCGACATGCAGGATGTAGAACGGCGTGGCGATCCGGGCGGCGGTCGCCAGCATCTGCACCACCAGAAACCAGCGATAGGCCGGGTCGGCGCCGATCAGACCCGGCACGTCGCGCATACGGTCGCGCAGCCGCACCGGCTCGCGCAGGGTCGGCGGCTCGGGTTCCCGGATCTGGAACTGCAGGAACCACAGGCCCGCGCTGGTCAGGATGAAGGCCAGAACGAAGGTCGTCGAATAGCCGTTGCCCAGCACATTTTCGCCGATCAGATACTTGCCTGAGACGTAGGCCAGGACGGCCGCGATCAGTCCCCCGACGGCGTTGCGCCAGGCCTGCAACCGACCCCGCAGGCTGATGGGGATGACCTTCGACATCAGCAGGGAGAAGGCGACCCGCTGGGCGCCCATGAACACGCCGAACAGGAAGACGAATATCAGCAGGGTGACGACGAGCGCCCGGTCCTTGAGGAACCAGCCCGCCAGCGCCATGCCCAGAATCGCCAGGCGGCCCAGGCTGCCCATCACCACCGCCGTGGGCATGATCTTGCGCAGGTGCTCGATCTTCGCCCCGGCCACGATCGGCGAAATGATGCCGCCCATCTGCTGGAGGGCCAGGCCCAGTCCCACGATCGTGTTCGAACCCGAGATCAGGTGCAGGTAGGCCGGCAGGAAGGTCGGCGCATTGACCAGCCGGAAGCCCGTCATGCCGAGCATGCCGTGCACGAAGTTGCCGACGTAGTTGCTGCGCAGGTTGTCCCAGACGAACGTCTCGTAGGCGGCTTCCCGCTCGGCGTGGTCCTCCGGGGTTGCGGCGGGCTCTTCCGGTTCCTCGGTCAATACCCCTGCATCCTGCCCCAACGGTCGCGATGCCAGGCGGTGGAGCCGAACAGGGCTTCCACGGCGCGAGCGCGCTTGAGGTAGAGGCCGGCGTCATGGACATCGGTCATGCCGATGCCGCCGTGCATCTGGACCATCTCCCGCGAGATCAGGTTCAGGGTGTCGCCGGCCACGGCCTTGGCCAGGGCGGCCTGCTGCGGCAGGTCGTCGGCGTCCTGGTCGATGGCCGTGAGGGCCGCCTCGACGCAGGAGCGGGCCAGTTCCAGTTCGCTGAACATCTTCGCCGCCCGGTGCTGCAGGGCCTGGAAGCTGCCGATGGTCTGGCCGAACTGCACGCGTGTTTTCAGATACTCGAGCGTGGTGTCGAAGGCCTGGGCCGACATGCCGAGCATCTCCGCCGAGACGGCGATGCGGGCGATATCGAGGGTGCGTTCGAGCAGGGCGTAGCCGCCGCCGACCTCGCCGAGCACCGCATCCGCTCCGACCGTTACCCCGTCGAGCGTCAGGGCGGCATAATCTCGGCTGTCGGCGGTGTGCCGGGGGGCCTTCGACAGCCCGGCCGAGTCGGCAGGCACGAGGAAAAGGGTGATCCCCGTCGCGTCGCCCGGCGCGCCGGCGGTGCGGGCCGCCACGATGAAGAGCGACGCCGCCATGCCCTCGGCGACAAAGGTCTTGGTCCCGGAGAGGCTGTAACCGCCACCGGCAGCCCTGGCGGCCATCGCCGTGCGGACCGGATCGTGGCGAGGGCCTTCGTCGACGGCCAAGGCCGCAACGGTTTCACCCGAGGCGATTCCCGACAGCCAGGCGGCCTTCTGGGCTTCTGTACCGGCGCGAACAAGGGCGCTGGCGGCCGCCATGGACGACACCGCCAACGGCGAGGCCGCCAGCGTGCGACCCAGTTCCTCGAGCACCAGCCCCAGGCTCAGATAGCCGAACTCGGAACCGCCTTGGTCTTCCGGTATGACCACCCCGGCCCAGCCCATCCCGGCCATTTCGGCGAAGGCCTCCGGCGCATAACCCAGCAGATTTCCGCTATCACGCGCCTTGCGCAGCGCCGCCACGGGGGCCTTCTCCTTCGCCCACGCTCTGGCGGCGTCGCGCAGCATCGTCTGTTCTTCGGTCAGGACAGCCATGGTCCGCGCCCCCTACTGGTGATCAAGAAGGCCAAGGATACGCTTGGCGATGATGTTGTTCTGGATCTCGGCCGAACCGCCGTAGATCGTCGTGGCCTTGCCGCCCAGCCAGTTGCGGGTCTGCTCCAGCTCCTTGTCGCTGAAGCCCTCGCCTTCCCAGCCGAGACCCTGGGAGCCCATGATCTCGATGGCCAGCTCGGCCCTTTCCTGGCCGACCTTGGAGCCCACGTTCTTCATGATCGAAGTCGCCGCCGACGGTCCGCCGCCGCCCTTGCTCTCGGCCTGGGCGCGCATCAGGGTCAGCATGAAGGCCTTCGCCTCCATCTGGTGCCGGATCAGGCGCGCGCGCAGGTCGGGGTCGGCGATCCGGCCGGACTCGTCCACCCCGATGTAGTCCTTCGCCAGCTTGTCCAGAGGCGTTCCGGCCGCGAACCGGCCGGCCGAGCCGCCGCCGCCCGACAGGCTGTTGCGCTCATGCATGAGCAGCCGCTTGCCGATGGTCCAGCCCTTGTTGAGCTCGCCGACGAGGTTCTCCTTGGGCACCTTCACGTCGGTCAGGAAGGTCTCACAGAAGGGCGAGTTTCCACTGATCAGCTTGATCGGCCGCACCTCGACGCCCGGCGTGCGCATGTCGAACAGGATGAAGCTGATGCCCTCGTGCTTGGTGGTGAAATCCGTGCGCACGAGACAGAAGCACCAGTCGGCGTACTGGGCGCCCGAGGTCCAGATCTTCTGGCCGTTGACCCGGAAGTGGTCCCCCGTGTCCTCGCAGCGGGTCTGCAGCGCCGCCAGGTCGGACCCGGCGCCGGGCTCGGAATAGCCCTGGCACCAGCGAATCTCGCCACGGCAAATGGGCGGGATGTGGCGCTGCTTCTGCTCCTCGCTGCCGTATTCCAGCAAGGTCGGGCCGAACATCATGATGCCCATGCCGCCGATCGGGTTGCGGGCGCCGATGCGGTTCATCTCCTGCTGCAGGATGCGCGCTTCTGCGGCGCTCAGCCCGCCGCCGCCGTATTCCTTCGGCCAGGTCGGCGTGCCCCACCCCTTCGAGCCCATGCGCTGTTTCCACAGCAAGGCGTCACCCTCCACCGGGCCTGTGGCGTTGGCCATGGCCACGTCCACCCCGGCTATCGACGGCGGGAAATTGGCCGCCAGCCAGTCCTTCGCCTCTGCGCGGAAAGCCTCCGCGTCGGCGCCGCCGAAATCGGCCATGTCGTTCCTCCTGGTCGTCGTCTTGTTCTTGTGCGTTCGGGCCGGTGCCCGTCAGATCTGGCGCGCGCGTCCTTCCCAATAGGGCGCGCGCACCTTGTTGCGTTGTATCTTTCCGGCCTCGGACCTCGGCAGTTCGGTCACGAAGTCGAGGCTTTTCGGGACCTTGAAGCTGGCGAGACTGGCTTTGGCGAAAGCGAGGATTTCCTGCGCCAGTGCGTCACTCGGCTCATGTCCGGGATGGAGCAGGATGACCGCCTTCACCTGCTCGCCCCACTCGTCGTGCGGCGCGCCGATGGTCGCCGAGTCCGCCACGGCGGCGTGCTTGACCAGCTCGTTGTCGATCTCCTGCGGATAGATGTTCACCCCGCCGGAGATAATCGTCTCGGCGTTGCGGCCGGTCAGGAACAGATAGTCGTCCTCGTCAAAATAGCCGACGTCGCCCATGGTGAAGAAGTCGTCCACGCGGGAGGCCTGGGTCTTCGCCTCGTCCTTGAAATAGGTGAACGCTCCGCCCGGCGGCAGTTGCTGGTAGATGGCCCCGGCCTGGCCGTTGGGCAGGTCGCGGCCGGCCTCGTCGAGAATGCGAACCTGCAGCAGGGCCGGACGTTTGCCGACGCTGCCCGGCTTGCTCAACCACTCATGGGAGTCGATGAGGAACCCGGCCCCGCCCTCGGAGCCCGCGTAGTATTCCGTCAGCACCGGGCCGAACCAGTCGATCATCGCCCGCTTCACGTCTGGCGGGCAGGGCGCGGCGCCATGGATGATGAAGCGGACATGGTCGACCGGGTAGCGGGCCTTGACCGCGTCCGGCAGCGCCAGCAGCCGCTGGAACATGATCGGGACCAGGTGGAAGTGGGTTACCTTCCGCTCCGAAATCGTCCGCAGCACCTGCTCGGAGTCCCACCGGTCGATAAAGACCAGCGCCGCTCCGCCGGCCATGGCCGCCCGGACATCGAAGGCCAGGGGCGCGGCGTGATAGGCCGGGCCGGCGCACATCTGCACCGACGTGCGCGGGTCGTACCCTCGCATCAGGTAGGTGGCGTAGGGTGTCACCGGCGGATTGGGCCGGAACACCCCTTTCGGTCTGCCGGTGGTGCCGGACGTGTACATCATGCCGTTGCCGAGCACGGGATCGTCGATATCGCTCCCGTCGAATGCGGCGATCGCCGCGGCATAGGGGTCGAACCCGTCGATCGTTCCTCCGACCGAGAGCTTCAGTTCAAGGCCGGGACACAGGGCGACCGCCCCCGCGACGTTGGCGACGCGTGCGTCGGCGATCACCGCCCGGGCCTCACAGTCCTGGAGAATGTAGGCGATCTCGTCCGCCGACAGGTGCCAGTTCACCGGCGTCAGCCGCATCCCGCCGCGAAGGGTCGCGGCCAGAACCTCGACGAACTCGACCCGGTTGGAACAGACCAGCGCGACGGAGTCGCCCACGCCCAGCCCTCTGTCCCGGAGCAACCGGACCAGGCGATTGGCGTTGGCGTTGACCGTCGCAAAGGTGTGGGCCGTTCCGTCGGGATCATGGACCGCGACCTGATCAGGCTGCACGTCCGCCCACACGGCAAGCGTCATGCCCCTCAACGCGGCGGCGTCCAGGCGCTCGACAAGCGCGGGATCAGGTTCAGCAAGGCCCATCAATGTCTCCGGAGGCGCGACCGCGACCCCTCAAGTCTGGAGGTTTCGGACGGAGTTCGACAAGGCCTTTGTCGACAGGCTGTTTCGGCCGGGCCGACTTAACGTGTCAGCGCCCCAACCTTACGGGGCCTTGCGGCGGGCTGATCCGGCCGGAGACCAAAGCGCGGGGTCGGTGGCGGTGCTGGCAGGCTAACGCTAACTTATCTCCACTTGCGGCTTGGTCCAGCAATCCCGTCAGCCTCCGCGACCTGCAAACCCCGCCTGCGCGGCCATAACCTCTATCGCCTTCGCCAAATGAGGCAGTGCCCGCGCGCCAGCCACATTGGCGTGAGCGCCGGGCTCGAAGGTGCGAGGCACATTGAGGTCGGAGTAGTAGTCGTTGATCGCGCCGACCGATGTCTGGAAGTCCAACCCGCAGAAGATCGCCGCGTGGGCCAGGACGCCAGTGCGCCCATCTGGCCGCGGCGCGGTTCGCCGTTGTGCGAGGCCGGCGATCTTTCGGCCGCCTATCGCGAGGTCCCAGGCGCCGGGGCAGACCGCATCGTCAACCTGGCCGACGTCAACGCGGACACCCAGATCCAGAACGCTGCGACGGATCAGGTCCGCCAGGGCGCCAAAGGCCGCGTCCGGGCCCGGCGGCTCCAGCGCCATCCAAACCAGACTCAGGCAAAGCACGTCCGGGCCATGAGGAACGGCGAGGCCGCCCGAGCAACGGGTCGCCACGGGCCAGCCCCTGGCTGATGCGGCCTGGGCGGCGACCGGAAAGCGGTCAAGTCGGCTCTCGGAAGCCGGAACGGCAATGCACCTCAGGTTCCGCCAGATGCGGACACTTCGCCGCGGGCCCTCCGCTGGAAACTCGGCATCGACATCGATGAGCGCCTGCGCCCGCCGGGCCATGCCGCCCGCCAGAGCCAGATCATGCCGGCCCATGTTCGATTTCCGCGCGAAGGTCGGACAGAAATCGAGCCGCCGGATCCCCGTCGACAGCCCGGTGATCGACCGTCAGCGACAGAGGCAGGACCGGCCTTGAGGCGAGCGTTCCCGTCGGATCGAGAACGAGCGTGGGCTTGATGGCCCCGAGACCGAGGATCGCGATCTGTGGCGCGTTCAGGATGGGCGTGAAGTAGTGCACACCCCGGTGCCCCAGGTTGCTCAGGGTGATCGTGCCGCGACTCATCTCCGCTGGCTTCAGCTGTCCCGCCCGGGCTCGCGCCACGAGATCCGCGCGCCAGGACGCGATCGTGCTGACCGAAGCCTCGCGGACGTCGGGCAAGGCGGGCGCCATCAGGCCGGCCTCGAGCGAGATCGCCACCGCGACCCGCACCGGCTGGTAGAGTCTGATTTCCCGTTCCACCACGTGCCCGTTGAGGTGGGGATGGCGCGAAAGCGTCCGCGCGAGAGCGCTGATGAGGACGTCCTCCACGCCGACCCTGGGCCCTTCGCCCTGTGAGCTTCGGGTCTCCAGCAACCTGTCGGCGCTGCACTCGACGTGAAAGGTCAACTGCGCGGCGGTCTGCAGGCTGGACACCATCCGGGCGGCGATGGCACCGCGGACACCGGTGAGCGGCGCCACGACGTAGTCCTGGAGAGGATCGGTCAAGTCACGCGTCCGAGGATCGCGCCCTTCAACACCACCTCTTCCTCCTGAAGGCGTACTTCGAGGCTTCCCGAGGCCGGGGAGAGGATCTCGAAGGAGATCTTCTCGACCATCACCTCGGCCACGACGCTGCCGACCTCGACCATGGAGCCGTTGCGGTAAAGCCAGCGGGACAGAACGGCCTCTTCGTCGCCATCCCAGAGATCGTCGGGAACCCGGATATCCAGGCTCATGGCTGACCCGCCACGCAGCGCCGGACCGCCGCCAGGATCTTGTCCGTATCTGGAAGCAGGTGCTGTTCCATGATCGCGGCGAAGGGCGGCGGCACGTCAGGATAGGAGATCCTGACCGGCGGCGCCTTCCACGTCACGTTCCCGGCCTCGCTCGCGGAGGCGATGACCTCGGCGGAAACTCCGTAACTCACGTAGTCCTCGTCCACGGCCAGGAGGCGGCCCGTGCGGCGGACCGAATGGATGATGGTTTCACGATCAAGGGGCGCGATCGTGCGAAGGTCGATCACCTCGGCGTCGATCCCCTCCTCGGCCAGAGTTTCAGCCGCCTCCAGCGCGGCATGAACCGTGGCGCCCAGGGTGGCGATGGTGATGTCCGAACCCGGGCGCGCAATCCGGGCCACGCCGATCGGCACCTCGTAGGCCTCCGTCGGCACGTCGACAATCGAGGATGACAGCGTCGCCAGCCAGCCCATGCCCTGAAGCGATTTGTGGAACATGAAGACGACGGGGTTCGGATCGCGAATGGCGGCACGCATGAGGCCTTTGGCGTCATAGGCGTTGGAGGGGATCACCACCTTCAGCCCGGGAAGATGCCCCAGTGTCGCGTAGAGGCACTGGGAGTGCTGCGCCCCATCGCTGTAGCCCCCGCCCACAGAGGTCATCAGCACCATCGGCACCGGGACCGCGCCGCCTGAGAAGTAGCTGTTCTTGGCGGCAAGATTGTAGATCGAGTTCAGGCAGACGCCGATGAAGTCGACGAACATCAGTTCCACCACCGGCCTGAGACCGGCGGTCGCCATGCCCACGGCCGCGCCGATGAAGCCGGTTTCGGATATCGGTGTGTCGAACACACGCGTGGGACCAAACTCCCCGAGAAGGCCCTGGGTCGTGGCGAAGACGCCGCCCAGCGCGCCGACGTCCTCACCGAAAACCACGACGGTGGGGTCAATGCGCATCTCCATGCTGATGGCTTCAGCGATGGACTTGCAGATGGTCAGGTTTCGGGCGGCCCGGGGGGGCGGAGACGACACCGCGGCTTCGGTCTGGCTCATGCGAACACCTTCTGGAATGCATCCTCGGGACGGGGGGCAGGCGCGGCCCTCGCGAACGCGAACGCCCGGTCCACCCTGTCCTTCGCCCGCGCCTCGGCAGCGGCCAGTTCGGCTTCCTTGACGCCATGATCGCGCCCAAGCGTGTCGCGGAACTTCGGGATGGGGTCCCGGCGGACCAGCTCATCGTGCTCCCCTTTGGGGCGATACTGCTGCTGGTCGCCGACAAAATGGCCCGCAAGGCGATAGGTTTCGATCTCGATCAGACTGGGGCCATGTCCGAGGCGGGCATGCTCGATCGCGGTCCTGGCCGCGGCGGCGATCGCCAGGGGATCGTTGTCTGCAACCCGGGTCCCCGGCATGCCGTAGGCCGCTGCGCGCAGGCTGTTGTCGCTGACGCTGGTGACCGCCGCCTTCGGCACGGAGATACCGTAGGAATTGTCCTCGATGACGAAGACCACGGGCGCGCGCCAGACCGCCGCGAGATTGAGCGCCTCATGGAAGACGCCCTGATTGGCGGCGCCTTCCCCCATAAAAGCCACCGCCACACCGGGTTGCCCGAGATAGGATCGCGCCCAGGCCGCTCCGACGGCAGGGGCCAGACCCTCGGCCACGATGCCGCTGCAGGCGAAGTTCACGGCCGGATCGAACAGGTGCATGTGTCCGCCGCGACCTCCGCCCAGGCCCGTGGCCTTGCCGAAGATCTCCGCCGTCATCCGGTCCAGGTCGACCTCCTTGGCGATGGCCACGTGGTGAGGCCGATGGCCGGCGGTGACGATGTCGTCGCGGGTCAGCCAGACGCAGACGCCAACGGCGCAGGGTTCCTGCCCGTTTGACAGGTGCATCTCGCCGGGGATCGGCCCCTTGGCCATGTTGAAGTGTGGTTGCTTGCCCTCGAAATAGGCCGCCAGGATCGCATCCTCGTAGGCGCGGCTGAGCACCATCTTTTCGTACATCCAGAGCAGCTGCTCTCGGGTCATCATCGGCATACCCATTCTGCGGCCCGACCGGGCTGTTCGCCGCAGGATTGCGGCGGGCCAGGACCCGGCCAGAGCGCCAGAGGCTGGGGTCGCCCGGCGGGCGCCAACACCCCCCCCAGGTGAGGGGAATGTGGCCGCTTTGACGAACCCCTAGGCTGTCCGTCCTCCGTCGGATTTGGCGGCGGGCAGGGGAGATGACATGTCGAAAACGGCCGATGTCGGTAAGCGCGTCAGGCGGGTTGTGGTCATCGGCGCCGGAATGTCCGGGATGGCCGCAGCGCTTCAACTTCGTGACCAGGGGTTCGAGGTCGAGATCCTCGAGGCTCAGGAGCGAGCCGGCGGCCGGGTCGAAACCCTTCGGGCGCCGTTTTCAGACGGCCTCTATGCCGAGGCGGGCGCGACCTACATCCCCGGCGGGCATGACCTGACCAACGCCTACATCAAACGCTTCAATGTGCCGCTCCATTCCATCCCCGAGGAACGGCTGTTCACGCTCTGGAACATCGGCGGCCGCTCGGTCCGGTTGGGTGAGAACGAGGCCTGGGCCGTCGACCTTACCGCCCGGGAACGGGAGCTGGGCCTCATGGGGATGATCGAAACCTATGTCGGCCCCGCGGTCGCCGAGCTGGGGGACATCCGGGCCCCGGATTGGCCCAACGGCGCCCTGCAACGCTATGACGAGGTCAGCTATCATGACTTCCTGGCGCAGGCCGGAGCCTCGCCAGGGGCCATCTCGATCATTCGACGCGTATTTCCGGACATCCACGGGGAGGGTGTCGAGGATACGTCCGCCCTGTTCTGTCTTCGCGATTTCACCAATGAAGGTGGCGGTTGGAGCCTGATCGCCGGGGGATCGGACGCTCTCCCGAAAGCCCTGGCCCGCGAGCTCGGCGAACAGATCCGCTACGGCGCGCGCGTCGAGCGGATCGAGCATGGCGACGAGGGCGCCGCGATCCGGTTCACCCAGGGTGGTGAAACCCGCTGGATCCAGTGCGACCGGCTGGTGATCGCCCTTCAGTTCTCCTGTCTGCGCGCGATCGAGATATTCCCGGCCTTCTCAACCGAGAAGACCAATGTGATCTCGAGTCTGGGCCATAGCGCGGTCTCGCGCGTCTTTCTGCAGACCCGCACCCGCTACTGGGGCGACCACGGCCCCGAGTACATGAGCATCAGCGACACGCCCGCGCTGGGCATTCGCGAGTGTTCCTATCACCTGCCCGGCAACCGCGGCCTGCTTGAATGCTACGTCCCCGGCGCGGCGGGGCGGCGGCTGGCCGACATGGACCCGGTACAGCGCGTCCAGACCGCCAGCGCCTATGTGGAACAGGTTTTCCCGGGCGTCGCCGAGACCCTCGAACTCGGCGCGTCCAAGTGCTGGACCGCCGACCCCTACGCGCGCGGCGGCTACGCCTATTACCGGCCGGGCGAGATGACCCGAATGCTTCCGCTCGTTCGCCGCCCCGAGGGGGTCGTGCATTTCGCGGGCGACCACGCGTCACCCTGGCCCTCCTGGATTCAGGGCGCCATCCACGCCGGCCACAGGGCCGCTCAGGAAATAGGAGATCTCAATGTCTGACGCCGCGTCCCCCAGGATGAGCACGCGTGAATGGCCGAAAGCCGACCCCGGCGATGTGTCCTCGATCGAAGCGCTGGTGAAGGCGTTTGACGAGGCGCTGAGCTTCGAGCCCGGCGCTTTCGGCCAGAACCTCGACCGTCTGCGCTCCCTGTTCCTGCCCACGGCCAACGTGGTCGCAACCGCGCCCTGGAACATCGCCACCGACGCGGAGGGCTTCGTCCAGTTCCTTCTGGAAGCGATTCCGCAGATCGAGGCCGACAAGACCGGCTTCGGCGAACGCAACCGGATCATGCGGGTGGTTTCCATCGGCGACGTGCACTCGGTCTACACCTTCTACACCCTGCACATGCCGCCTTCGAACGACGAGGTGATGGCCCAGGGCGTGAACATGCTGCACATCGTCAAGTTCGACGGGCGCTACTGGATCGCCAGCTGCGTCTGGGAGGACGAGAGCGAAACCGCCCCGACTCCGCCCGACCTGATCCCGGCCTGAACGGGAGGCGTCGGGTGAGCGACCAACCGCACGCGGGACCGCTTCCTGACGCCTTTCCCGCTGCGCTCAACGGCCCGCTGCCTCCAGCCTCGCCAGGCGGCGAGCAGAGACGCTGCGGAAGGGACTCAGGCAGCCGGTGGTTGACCTTCGCTCCTGTCAACGCCTGCGGCTACGGGCGAAAAAAGGATATCCGCGCAACGGTCGGCCTCGGCGAAGTCCTTGGGGGAAATGAGCGTCGCTCCAACGCGCATGAAGGCGTACGCCATGACCGATCGCGCGGCCGCCTCCTGCTTGTTGAAGCCCAGCTCGGCGATGAGCCCTTCGATGTAGCGAAGTCGCAACTGATCGACCTCCTGAAGCGCGGCGCGGGCGCGGGGGTCGTATCTTCCCCAGAGGCGGATCGAAAGTTCCACATCGGCGCCCCATTCGGCCCGCGCGCCCTGAAAAGGCAGGCGCATGAGTTGTCGCAGCCGAAGCAGAGCCGGCTCCTGCGACCGCTCCAGTCTGGCGATGACATCAAGGGTGGCGCGACGACGCCAGTCGCCCAGAACGGCCTCGCAGAGGGCGTCCCGGTCGCGGAAGTGCCAATAGAAGCTGCCTTTGGTGACAACCAGCCGCTTGGCGAGGGGCTCGACCCGCAGGCCGTCCACGCCCTGTTCGGCCAGCAGGTCCATGGCGGCGTCGATCCAGGACTGCGCATCCAGTCGACCGCCTTCCCCTGCCGATCTGGTTGTCGCGCGCCGCACCATCCACGCTTTCTCCCCATCCTGACGTTTGCCAGGGCGGAGACCGATCGCGGCCCGCTCTGCAGCAAAAACATACGATACCGTACTGGTGGCGTTCGCATTGATCAACAGGCCGCGCGGTGGTGCGGGAGGGGTCTTCATGACGGCTGATAAGGCACAGGCAGGGCGCGGGCGCACGGTCGTGGCGCACGGGATCTCGACCAACTACCACGAGGTCGGCGACGGATCGCCGGTGCTGCTGCTGCATGGTTCAGGTCCGGGCGTGTCAGCCTGGACAAACTGGCGCCGCGTGATGCCGGTGCTTGGCGAGGGGTTTCGGTTGATCGCCCCCGACATGGCCGGGTTTGGCTACACCGAGCGCGGTTCCGACACCGTCTACGACATGAAGTTGTGGGTGAAGCATCTGCTGGGGATCATGGACGCCCTTGAGGTCGAACGCGCCAGCCTGATCGGCAACAGCTTTGGCGGGTCGCTGGCCCTGGCGGCGGCGGCCAGACACCCTGAGCGGTTTGACCGGCTCGTGCTGATGGGCGCGCCCTGCGACCGGTTCCTCATGACGCCGGGCCTGCGTGCTGGTTGGGACTACGAACCCGGCCTGGAGAACATGCGACAGGTCATGCAGCTGTTTCCCCACGACCCCTCCGTCATCACGGACGAACTGGTTCGGGAGCGCTATGAGGCCAGTCTGATCCCCGGCGCCCAGGCGGGCTTGCGCAAGCTCCTGGCGGAGCCCAGCGACACCGGCGAAACCTGGCTCTCCGGCATGCCCGAAACCCTCGTCGCCCGGATCGAGCACCCCACCCTGATCCTCCACGGTCGGGAGGACGCGGTGATTCCGCCCGAAATGGGAATTCTGCTCGCCCGGGCCATGCCCAGGGCAGACCTCCATCTGTTCGGGCGCTGCGGCCACTGGGTCCAGGCGGAACGGTTCGATGACTTCATCGCCCTTGCTCGGCGCCATCTGGAGGCGGTCTGAAAATGTCGGAAAGTGAGATCGAAGCCCTGGGCCAGATTGGCCTGGAGGTCTCCGACATGGCGGCCTGGCTCGCGTTCGGGGAAGCCGTCCTTGGCTTGTCGGCGCACCCACACCAGACGGATGGCGCCATCGACCTGCGTATGGATGCCTACGCCGCGCGGGTGCGACTACGAGAGGGGCCGGCGGATGATCTGGACTATCTCGGATGGGAGGTTCGCGACGCGGCGGCCCTGGAACGATTGACAGCCCGATTGCAGCGGTCCGGCGTCGAGGTGGAGGTCGCCGGTCCGCAGGCCTGCGGCGATCGCGGCGTAGCTGGACTGGTGCGTTTTTCTGATCCCGAGGGCATCCGTTCGGAGGCCTATTTCGGCCCGCTTCAGCGCGCCGACGCCCCGTTCGTCAGTCCCATAGGGGTTCGTTTCAAGACGGGCGCCCAGGGTCTGGGGCATGCGGTGCTGAGGTGCGCCAACAAAGCTGCCATGGAGGCCTTCTACACCGGTGTGCTGGGGCTGAGGGTCTCGGACCACATCCGCGCGGAGGTGGCGCCGGGCCGACCCGTCGACCTGACCTTCCTGAGATGCAACGGGCGCCACCACTCCCTGGCGCTGGCAAGCGCGCCGACACCCCGACGGCTGGCCCATCTGATGGTTGAGGTATCCGACCTCGATGATGTGGGCCGGGCGCTCGAGCGCTGCGAGGACCGGGGGACCCACATCTCCATGACCCTGGGCCGGCACTCCAATGACGAGATGCTGTCCTTCTACGCGCTGACGCCGTCCGGCTTCGACGTGGAGTATGGTTGGGGCGGCCTCGAGGTCGATGACCAGACCTGGCACGTCCTCACTCACGATCGGATTTCGGCCTGGGGGCATCGTTTCCGGCGCCCGCCACGCCCCGAGGTCGCCAGGCCATGACCACTGTGCAGGATATCGCCGCGCGACTTCGCGGGGCCTACGGAAAAGCGCCGGTCGCGCCGTTGCGGGACGGACTCGCGCCGACCGATGAAGGCGCGGCCTATGAGGTGCAAACGGTCAACACCCGAGTGTGGATCGCCGAGGGTCGCCGTCCGGTGGGGCGCAAGATCGGGCTGACCTCAGCCACCGTTCAGGCCCAGCTGGGTGTTGATCGCCCCGACTATGGGGTCCTTTTCGACGACATGGCGATCGACGACGGCGGAGTGCTTGGCGCCTCTCACGTGCTGCAGCCCCGGGCTGAAGCCGAGGTCGCCCTGGTCCTGGCCCGGGACCTCGATAATCCGCAGGCCGGCATTCAGGACGTGATCGGCGCCGTGGCCTATGCGCTGCCCGCCATCGAGATCGTCGACAGCCGGATCGCCGATTGGCAGATCAGTTTCGCCGACACCGTGGCGGACAACGGGTCTTCAGCTTTCTTTGTGCTGGGGAATGAACCGAGAAGTCTGCAGGGCCTCGACCTTCGGACTTGCGGCATGGTGCTTGAGGTCAATGGCGCGACGGCATCCATCGGGGTTGGCGCCGCATGCCTGGGTCATCCGCTGACGGCCGCGGCCTGGCTGGCCCGCACCCTTGCGGCGCGAGGCGAGGGTCTACGGGCGGGCGACGTCGTCCTGACAGGCGCGCTTGGACCCATGGTGTCGCTCAAGGTCGGCGACACGGTCCGCGCCAGCATCGGCGGGCTTGGCTCGTGCGGATTCAGATATGTTGAGGACCGGCGATGAGCGGTCGCGTGAAGGCGGCGATACTGGGCTCCGGCAATATCGGGGTCGATCTCATGATCAAGATCCTTCGAACCTCGGATATCCTTGAGGTGGCGGCGCTGGCGGGTATCGATCCGCGCTCCGACGGGCTGGCCCGCGCCGCAAGGCTGGGCGTCGCCACAACGGCCGACGGGATCGACGGCCTCCAACGTCTGGAGGCCTGGCCCGATATCGGCGTGGTGTTCGACGCCACTTCGGCCGGCGCACACGCCCATCACAGCGCCGTCTGCGCCGCAGCGGGAAAGGTCATGATTGATCTCACTCCGGCGGCGATCGGCCCGTTTGTGGTGCCGGTCGTCAATGGCGACGCGCATCTGGAGGCCGACAACGTCAACATGGTCACCTGCGGTGGTCAGGCGACCATCCCGATCGTGGCGGCGATCTCGGCCATCGCCACCGTCCACTACGCGGAGATCGTGGCGTCCATCGCCTCAAGGTCCGCCGGACCCGGCACCCGCGCCAATATCGATGAGTTTACCCAGACCACGGCGCGCGGGATTGAAGTGGTCGGCGGCGCGGCGCGGGGAAAGGCGATCATCATCCTCAATCCCGCCGAGCCGCCGATGATCATGCGCGACACCGTCCTGGTGCTGTCCTCGGGGGCCGAGGAAGCCGAGGTCGAGGCCGCCGTTGAGGCCATGGTCGAGAGGGTAAGGGCCTACGTGCCGGGATACCGTCTGAAGCAGAAGGTCCAGTTCGAACGGTTCGGATCGAACGCCCCGGTGCGAATTCCGGGCTACGGCGACTTCGAGGGCCTGAAGACCAGCGTCTTCCTGGAGGTGGAAGGCGCCGGGCACCACCTGCCCGCTTATGCGGGCAACCTCGATATCATGACGTCCGCGGGACTCAGGACTGCTGAGAAAATTGCCGTGGCCCGCAGCCTGCGAGGGCGCGCGTGATGCGGTTCGATCCGACCAAGGACAAGATTTATATCCAGGATGTCACCCTGCGGGACGGCATGCACGCCATCCGGCATCGCTACAGCCTCGATCAGGTTCAGCGGATCGCCAGAGCGCTGGATGAGGCCGGCGTGGACGCCATCGAGGTGGCGCATGGCGATGGCCTCAATGGGTCAAGCTTCAACTATGGCTTCGGCAGCCACACCGACTGGGAATGGATTGAGGCCGTCGCGGAGGTGGTGCGACACGCCCGGCTGACGACTCTGCTCCTTCCCGGGATCGGCACCGTGGAGGACCTGAAGCATGCGTTCGACCTGGGTATAAGGTCCGTTCGCATAGCCACCCACTGCACGGAAGCCGACGTCGCTCGCCAGCACATCGAAGCCGCGCGCGACCTCGGTATGGACACCGTCGGGTTTCTGATGATGAGCCACATGATCGAGCCGGATCGGTTGGCCCAGCAGGCCCTGCTCATGGAGACCTATGGCGCCACCTGCGTCTACGTCACCGACAGCGGCGGCGCTCTGGACATGGATGGTTATCGTCTGCGCCTGGAAGCCTATGACCGTGTGCTCAAGCCCGAGACGGAACGAGGGATCCACGCCCATCACAACCTGTCGCTCGGCGTGGCCAACTCGCTCGTCGGCGTCCAGGCCGGTGCGGTCCGGGTGGATGCGAGCTTGGCGGGCATGGGAGCCGGGGCCGGCAACGCGCCGCTTGAAGTGTTCATAGCGGCCGCCGAGCGCAAGGGCTGGCGGCATGGAACCGACCTGTATCGCCTGATGGACGCAGCCGAGGATCTCGTGCGGCCCTTGCAGGATCGCCCGGTCCGGGTGGATCGGGAAACCCTCACGCTCGGCTATGCCGGCGTCTATTCCAGCTTCCTTCGCCACGCCGAAAAGGCCGGCGCTGACTACGGTGTCGACACCCGCGCCATCCTCGCCGAAGTGGGCCGCCGGCGGATGGTCGGCGGTCAGGAAGATCTCATTGTCGATATCGCCCTCGATCTGGCGGCGGGAGGCGTTCGTGGCTGACTTGACCCTGACCCGGGATATCCAGAGCCGTCTGCGGCTGCCGGTATTCGTTGCGCCGATGTTCCTGATTTCAGGGCCCGAGCTGGTCATCGCCGCGGGCCGGGCCGGGTTGATCGGCGCCTTTCCCGCCCCCAACGCCCGCACCCTTGAGGACCTGTCCGCCTGGCTCAAAAGCATTTCCAGCGGTCTGTCCCTCGCGGGCGCTGAAGGCATGTGGGCGGTCAATATGATCGTGCACCCCAGTTACGACCGCTTCGAAGCCGAGCTGGACCTGATCTGCCAATACCAACCGCGAGTCGTGATCACCGCGCTCGGCAGTCCCCGCAGGCCGCTGGATCGCGTGCATGCCTACGGCGGGGCGGTATTCGCCGACGTGATCAGCCCCCTTCAGGCGCGCAAGGCGGTTGACGCCGGAGCGGATGGGCTGATCCTGGTGGCCAGCGGCGCGGGCGGCCACACGGGTCAATACAGCGCCTTCGGGTTCGTGGAGGAGGTTCGCCGCTTCTGGGACGGTCCTCTCGTCCTGTCCGGCGCGATCGGTGGGGCCCGGGCTATTCGGGCGGCTCTGACCCTGGGCGCCGACTTCGCCTATATGGGGACGCGCTTCATCTCGTGCCCCGAATCCCTGATCAGCGACGAGTATCGCCAGATGCTGGTGCGTACGGACATGTCAGACGTTGTCATGACTTCAGCGGTTTCGGGCGTGCCGGCCAACTGGATGCGCGAAAGCCTCGAGCGGGCGGGCTTCACCCCCGAGTCCCTGGAGGCCAAGACGAAGATCGACTTTTCCAACCTGCATGGCGACAGCAAGGCCTGGAAGACGATCTGGGGCGCGGGCCATGCCGTGGGGCAGACTCGCAGCGTACAGACCGTGGCCGAGGTGGTGGATGAACTGGCCGCCGACTATGCCGCTCTCCAGGGCCTTGAGCGTGGCCTGTCCGCCTGGCCGGCGGGCCGCTAGTCTTCCGGAGCGATCGTCACCGACAGGGCATCGAGAGCGTCGGTAACCCGGATCTGGCAGGACAGGCGCGAGCCGGCCTGACGGTGATCCGAGCAATCCAGCAGGTCGTTCTCATCCGAGGCGGGAGGGCCCACCCGCGCGAGATCTTCGTCCGCCACGTAGACGTGGCAGGTCGCGCAGGCGCAGTTGCCGCCGCATGTCGCCAGAACCTCGTCAAACCCGTTGTCTGTAAGAACCTGCATGAGCGATCGGCCGGTGCCGGACTCGATGGACCGGGTGACGCCGCCACGGGTCGTGATCGTGATTTTGGGCACTGTGGCCTCCGGAAGTGTTGAAGGGACGCGGGTTCAGGCGATCGGGGTCAGACGGAGATGGTCAGACCGCCGTCGCTCAGCAGCATCGCGCCGGTGACGTAGGCGCTGTCCTGGCGACTGGCGAGCAGGACAAACAGGCCCGTATGGTCGTCCGGCGTTGCGACACGGCCCAGGGGCATATGCCGGGCCATGGCGGCGATGCGGTCCGGATCAGCGTTCATCTGCCGTCCGTCCTGGCCAAGGGTCGCCGCGCCGGACAGTCCGGTGTCCGTGGCGCCCGGGGCTACGCCGTTGACCCGGACGTCGGGCGCGAATTCTCGGGCCAATTGCATGACCACGCCGCGCAGGGCGAATTTGGAGGCGGTGTAGAGCGCGCCGCCGCCCCCTGCGAGGAAGCTGGCGTTTGAGCCTGTGGCGATCACCGCGCCCTGGCTGCGCCGCAGCTCCGCGACGGCCGCCCGGGCGCCGAAGAGGGCCCCGAGAACATTTACGCCCAGGATCTCTTCGAACCCGGCGCGCAGATCTTGCGGACTCTGGAGTTCCAGCCGCCGGTGGAAATCCCAAATTCCGGCATTGGCGACGAACACGTCGAGGCCGCCGAACCGGCCGACTGCCTCAGCCACGGCTCCTTCCGAGGTCTCGAAGTCGCGGACGTCCCCCTGGACGCCCGCGGCGCCGGCGGCCTCGACGATGGCCAGCTCCTCCTGCCGCTGCACGACGCCGACAACCTTCGCGCCCTCTGCAAGATACCGACGGACCACGGCCAGGCCGATACCGGAGCCGGCGCCGGTGACCACCGCGCGGACGCCTTCCAGCCGGCCCATCAGAAGAACGCCGTCAGGTTTTTGGTCAACAACACGGACTGCGGCAGCAGGATCAGCCGCCGGGCAATCTGGAACCCGCCGCCGTGTGACCGGATGACATCCCTTCGACGCCCGATGATCGTGCTCTCGTCACGCTCGCCACGATTCCGGTGCTGGATGAAGGCCGAGTGGACCTCGTAGGCGCCGGTCCGGGCAGTCTCGAAGGCCTCGATATTGGTCACCACATAAACGTGGCGGGTGGGCGGATCCTCCGTCCACACCAGGTTCGACGCGAGGCGTCCCATACGCACCGCGATGTCGGCCTTCCGTTCGTCGAACAACGCCATGCTCGCGGGATCGAGAGCGGCGCGCGGGTCGCGGCGATATCGATTTTCGCGCAGCGGCGCCCAATAGAAGAGGTCGTCCGCCAGCAGCTCGTACCACTCGTCGTGCCGTTCCTCGTCCAGAAGGCGGGCTTCCCGATAGTAGAAGCGCTTGATTTCCTGCAGCAGAGCGCCGCTCACCGCGACGCCGCGGCCGTCCAGGGCCAGCAATTCGTCGGCCGCCGCGCGGGCCTGATTGCGGGTCAGGGTGGGAAACTGGCTGTAGTCGGGCTTCTCCGGGCTGGCGTTCATGGACGGTCCCCGCGGGTCACCGTCGCCATCGGAAGGTCGGCCAGGCTTTCGGCGTCCATCACCTCCGCCCAGCGCCGGTAGAACAGACGTTGATTGGCGTCGGAAAGCTGACCGGAATGAACGGTCCCCGGCAGCTCCGGGTTGTCGGCCGGGCCGGTCGGCGACATGGCGTAACAGAGGTCCTGGTGGCGGGTCACCCAGCCGGCGTTGGCGGCGGTGGAGTGTTCCCAGTTCTCACCATCATCCATCTCCAGCAACCCGGACGGCGAAAAGGTTCGCATGGAGCCGCGCCGGAACCGGTCCTTGATGTCGTCGGGCATGTTTCGCGGCACCAAGGTCCAGGCGTGGATCTCCGTGCGCGTTGGACCCTTGGGCTGGAAGGTCCGGAACGTGAAGTAACCGGGCAGGAAGGCGAAGTTCGGAAATATGTTGGCGGAAGCTACCGACCCCCACATGTTCGCGCGGAATTCGCCCAGACGGGCGGTGATGGCCGCCTGGCGCGAGCGCATGTACCGGAGGAGTTCCCGGTCTCCCATCGTGGCCGCGTTTCCCAGGAAGCTGTCGTTGAACTCCCATCCGTGGCCGTTGACCGAGACCTGGTAGCTGCCGGTGTTCTCGACGATCACGCCGCCGTGCCGCCCGAGCGTGGGCTCGGATCCGCCCAGATGGGTCCAGAGCGCGTGATAGATGTCGCCTACGAAGTTGTCGGCGGGGAATTTCCAGTTGCAGTTCAGAACGGACCGCGTCGCTCCGCCGGGCAGGAACTCCGTACCGCCGTCCTCGACGTCCAGCACGGCGTCCAGGTACCAGCGAAAATCTCCGAGCCAGGCGTCAAGCTCGGGCGCGGCTTCGTCGAAGGTCGCGAACACCAGGCCCTTGTACGCGGCGACCCGCGCCGGCTTCAGACCCCAGTCTTCCATCCGAAACCCGGGGGTGGCCTTGTAGAGTCCCATCTTGGGCATGCGCTTCAGGCTGCCATCCAGGCCGAAGGTCCAGCCGTGGTAATTGCAGGTGAAGCTGCGGCCCTGACCGCTGTCGGCGAAGCAGACCCGGTTTCCGCGATGCGGACAGGAATTGAGGAACACCTTCACCTGGCCGTCGTCTGCGCGGGCGACAATGACCGAATCCTCGCCCATGTAGGTCGTCAGGAAGGCTCCCGGCGCCTCGAGCTGGCTCTCGTGAGCCACAAAGAGCCAGCACCGGGCAAAGATCTGCGCCAGTTCGCGGTCGTAGATTTCCCGGTCCCAGAAGATGCGGCGATCAATGCGCCCGCGTTCGAAATCCACATAGCGTGCGGCGGGGAACTGCAAGTTTCTGTCCTTGTGCAACATACGTAATCGTATGGTCATCCGTGATGGCCGCCGAAAGTCAGCCCGGCTCGCCGGCGCCCTCGAGGGCGCGATAGACCGTCTGGATCAGACGCGCGCAGTGCGGACCGACGCCTTCTCCGGCCGCCATGGTGTTGGGGCTGTAGGCGAAGGAGAGGCCGAGATCGGGATCGGCGAAGGCGATGGATCCTCCGGCGCCGGCATGGCCGAAGGCGCGCGGACTGGGACCCATGGGCATGTCCGGGGAGTTCAACAGCAGGCCCAGGCCCATACGATAGGCGCGACCGCTGAGCGCGCAGCCGTCCCACTCCACGGCGCAAAGGTCCGCGAGGACCGGGGCCGGTAGAATCCGACCGCGTTCGAGCAGCATGAAGAGCCGGGACACGGCGCGCGCATTGCCCATCCCGGCCCCCGACGCGAAACCGCGCCTGCGTATGCCCAGGTCATTGTAGAGGTCGACCACATCCGGCGCGGCGGCCCAGGCGCGAGCAACGGGAGACATCGGATCCTGAATCGCCCGGACCGTCGCGTTGCCGGGGTCCACATGGATGTCCGAGACCCGGCCTTCGTCGTCCGGACGAATGGCGAAGTGGTAGTCCACCTCAAGGGGCAGGCAGATTCGCTCACGAAAGACGTCCGCGATGGGAATTCCTGACACCCTGCGAACAAGCTCGGAGACGAGGACGCCGTAGGTTGAGGTGTGATAGGCGCCGCGACCGACGAAGGCTGGGTCGCGAACGGTCGACGCCAGCCAGGCCGCCATCCTCGGCTGATCAAAAAGCGCACCCCTGGGCGCACCGTCGGTGAACACCAGGCCGGCGCGATGGCCCAGCAGGGCGCGCACGCTGACCTGTCCTTTTCCCGAGCTCGCGAATTCCGGCCAGTAGTCGGCGACCATGGCGTCCAGGTGCAGGGCGCCGTCGGCGACCAGAAGGTGGGCGCAGAGGGCGGCCAGTCCCTTGTTGACTGACATCATGCAAACCAGCGTGTCCCGGGCCCAGGGCCGGGTGCGGGGGAGGTCGCGGTAGCCGCCCCACACATCGATGACCGGAACGCCGTCGAGATGCACACAAAGGGCTGCGCCCAGCTCGCCGGCGGCCAGGATCTCTCCGAACGCCTCGGCGGCGCCGGCGAACCGATCCTCGTAGCTGCCCTGAAACATCGGGTTGGTCCCCATCCGCCCAAGTCTAGAGCGGGGATCACGCCTGCCATCCCCCTCGTCTGGGGGAGTGGCCCCGCGCACGGGCGCGCGGCTTAGTGCCGGGAGGTCTTGGAGGGATCGATGCGCGTAGAGTTGGAAGGCGTGAGGATATTCGCCGACATCGAGGGCAGCGCCCTTGGAATTGGCCCGGACGGACAGTACCGGGAAAAGCCCACCCTGGTCCTCGTCCATGGCGGCCCCGGCTTCGACCACTCGGTGTTCCGGCCTTACTATGATCGGTTCGCCGATGTGGCCCAGGTGATCTATTTCGACCTCGCGGGCCACGGCCGGAGCGATCTGGCCGACGAAGGTCGCTGGAACCTCGCGGCCTGGGGCCGCGACATCAAGCTGCTTTGCGATCACCTGGGGGTCGAGAAGCCCGTGGTGGTCGGCGTGTCGTTCGGCGGCTTCGTCGCCATGTCCTATGCCGCCCAGTTTCCTGACCATCCCGGGGCGCTGGTGCTCGCCAGCACGGCGGCGAGGACCGACCTTGAACGCAAGCTGGACGCGTTCGAGCAAAGCGGCGGGCCCAAGGCGCGGGAGGTGGCCGAAGCGTTCTGGAGACATCCCGACGACGCCACCGTCGCGGCCTATATGGAGGTCTGCATGCCGCTGTATTCGCCCCCGGACCCGCCGGCGGAGCCCCCAGTCCGCGTCATCATGCGCCTTGAGTCCTTCTTCCACTTTACGGGCGATGGACGGGAAATGATGACCTACGACTACCGCGAAGCGCTCGGGAAGGTGGCTTGCCCGGTCCTGGTGGTGTCCGGCGGGCTCGACCCCATAACGCCGCCCGGCGACGCTGCCGAGATCATGGCGGCCCTGCCGCCCGGCCTGGGTCGCCTCGCAGCCTTCCCTGGCTGCGGGCACGGCGTCGAGCGGACCGACCCGGAGGGCTACGAGCGCCTCCTGCGCGAATTCCTGGCGGAGCAGTCAGGATCCTAGTCCCCCTCAGATGGGGGAATTGTGGGGGCGCGGCCCGAGGAGGACCTTCCTGACAGGATTTCCAGGTGCGGAAAAAATCGCGCCGGCCAACTAGAGGGGGACACTGCAATGACCAAGACCATGCGGCGATCGGACTGGATGCGAGCAACCAGCGCGGGAGCGCTGTTGGTCGCCGTCGAGCTGATGAGCGCGGGCGCTGCCTCCGCCCAGGCCGAGACGACCAACACCGCGGTTCTGGAGGAAGTGGTGGTCACCGCGCGTCGCCGCTCCGAGACCCTCAAGGACGTGCCGGTCTCGGTCTCGACGATCGATGGCCAGCGGCTCGAGGCCAGCGGCGCGGCGCGCATCAAGGACATCGCCAGCTCGATTCCGAACTTCACGATTTCGGACGCCGGCAATTCGAACGCCAGCACCTCCATCGTCATCCGCGGCATTTCAAGCAACGCGCGCAATGCCGGTTTTGAGGCGGGTGTCGGGGTCTATGTCGACGGCGTGTTCACGGGGCGGCCATCGAGCTTCAACCAGGATCTTGTGGACGTGGAACGCGTGGAGGTCCTGCGGGGGCCGCAGGGCACGCTCTATGGCAAGAACACCATCGCCGGCGCCGTCAACATCTACACCGAAAAGCCGCAGTATGATTTCGGCGGCAAGGCCTCGGTCGAGGCGGGCAACTATGGCTATGTCAGCGGCCGGGCGTCGGTGAACCTCCCCCTGGTCGAGGACGTGCTCGCCCTGCGAATCAGCGGCTTCTCCAAGTCCCGCGACGGCTACGTCCGCAATCTGTTCAACGGGGACCACTACAACGACGAGGGCGCGACGGGCGGTCGGCTGCAGTTGCGGTGGGATCCGGCCGACTACGCGAAGATCAACCTCAGTTTCGACTATCTGGACGAGGACCGCACCCAGTCCTTCCCCGAGACCCTGGGGGATCCGGCCGCGCCTGGACCCCGCACGACCATCAACGACTTTTCCCCCTTCGAAACCCGGGTTCTCTGGGGCGCCGCGGCGACGGGCGATTTCAGCCTTCCGAACGGCGATACGCTGAGTGTCATCACGGCATTCCGGGACGCGAAGACCCGGATCGCGAATGACAATGACAACACCGCCGCCGACTTGCTGGTGGCCGACTTCCGGGACCGGCAGAAGCAGCTCAGCCAGGAAATCCGGCTGGTCTCCGGACCCGACCGCAAGTTCGCCTATGCCCTGGGCCTGTATCTCTATGACCAGCAGGTCGACGCCGCCCACAGCGGGATTTTTGGCACGGCCTTCCCGCTGACGGGGGGCAAGCGCGTGTCGATCACCGGCGTCGCCGGCGTGGAGACCCGTAGCTACGCGGCCTATGCCGACCTGCAGTACGACCTCACGGACAAGTTCTCCCTGCTCGGTGGTGTGCGTCTGACCCGCGAGGAGAAGGATCTCAGCTATCGCCAGGATGGCGGCCTCCTTCCGGGCGTGATTTTTGAGCCCATTCCTACCTTGACGGACCGCCTCACGGACGACGATCTCTCCGTAACGGCCGGATTTCGCTACAAGTTCACGCCAAACGCGGTGGGCTATGTGCGCTACGCCACCGGCTTCAAGAGCGGTGGATGGAACGCGGATTTCATCGGCTCCGCCCCGATCGCGGCGGCGAAGGCTACCGGCGACAAGGTCTTCAACGCGCGGGATATCGCCTTCGCGCCGGAGTCCGTGCGCAACTACGAAGTGGGCCTGAAGGCGGATTGGCTGGACCGTCGGCTCAGTTCAAATCTCGCGATCTTCTACACGGACTATCGCGACCTGCAGGTTTCCCAGTTCCGGGGCGTGCTGAGCGGTGGGACCGTGATCACCAACGCCGGACGGGCGCGGCTATCGGGCGTGGAGCTTGAACTTGCGGCCGCTCCGGCGCCCGGCGTTCGGCTCAACGCCAGCCTGGGCTATCTGAACGCCAAGTTCCTTAGCTACGCCAACTGCTCGGCCACGGTCGCAAGCTGTGCGGGGAACCGGTTGTCCGACGCGCCGGAATGGTCCGCGTCGCTCGGCGCCGAATACACCTACGACGGCTGGGAGTTCGGCGACATCACCGGGCGTATCGAGGGCAGTTATCGCGACGGGGTCTTCGCGACACCTCTCAACATCCAGCGGCTGTCGATCCCGTCGTACAGCACGCTGAACGCCTCGATCACCCTGGAACCGCGCGACCAGAGCTGGACGCTGGCCCTATGGGGCAAGAACCTCACAGACCGGGCCTACCTGACCGGCGTGGCCGACGATGATCTGCTCGGCACCGGTCGAACCTTCGGGGGCTACGGCGCGCCACGCACCTACGGCATTCGCATCCAGTACAAGTACTAGAGGAGCAGGGCGCGCCGCTCCCCCGGCGCGCCCGCATGTCCATGTCCCATCCCGCCGTCGCGTCCTTCTACGCCCAGCTCGGACTGCAGCTTGAGGGCCTCAAGGAGGCTCAGCTTTACAAGCATGAGGAGGTGATCACCTCGCCTCAGGGCGGCCGGATCCGGATCCTCGTCGACGGGGCGGAGCGGGAGCTGGTCAATCTGTGCTCCAACAACTACCTCGGCCTGGCCAATCACCCCCGCATCGTCCAGGCCGCCGCTCAAGCGCTGGAATCCTTTGGGTTCGGCCTGTCCTCGGTGCGGTTCATCTGCGGCACACAGGTGGCGCACAAGGCGCTGGAAGACCGTCTGTCAGGGTTTCTGGGGTTGGAGGACACCATCCTCTTTCCCTCCTGCTTCGATGCGAACGCGGGGTTCTTCGAGGTCTTCCTGGACGAGGAGGACCACATCATCAGCGATCGCCTGAACCATGCCAGCATCATCGACGGGATCCGCCTCTGCAAGGCCGGCCGGTCGGTCTATGCCAACGGCGACCTGGCGGAGCTTGAAGTCCGACTGCAGGAATCCGCCGGCGCCCGCCGACGCCTAATCGTTACGGACGGTGTCTTCTCGATGGATGGCGTGATCGCCCCCTTGCCCGGGATCCGCGATCTCGCGGACCGGTACGGCGCCCTGGTCTATGTGGACGACTCCCACGGAATCGGCGCCATCGGACCGACAGGGGGCGGCGCGCTCGAGCACCATCAGATGGCGGGCGGCGTGGATTTTGTGGCCGGGACCCTGGGCAAGGCGCTCGGGGGGGCCTCCGGCGGATTCATCAGTGGACGCCGTGAGGCGATCGCCCTGCTGCGGCAACGCGCCCGGCCCTATCTGTTCTCGAACAGCATTCCCCCGCCGATCGCCGTGGCCGCGTCGGTGGCCCTTGATATCCTCCAGGAGGAGCCGGAGCGGCTGCTCAAGCTGCGCCTGAGCACCGAGACCCTGCGTCGCCAGCTCACGTCCCTGGGCTTCCGGGTGCTCGGAGATGGCCACCCCATCGTCCCTGTCGCGATCGGCGACGCCGTCCTGACCGCGCGCCTGGGGGCGGCCCTGCGGGACGAAGGCGTCCACGCCGTGCCGTTCTCGCACCCCGTGGTGCCCCACAACCAGGCCCGTATCAGGCTGCAGGTCTCCGCGGCCCACACACCCGAAGATCTCGACATTGCCGTTCGGGCCTTCGCCAAGGCCGGCAGGGCCCTCGGCCTGATTTCATAGGGATTGCGCGCGGTGGATTTCAACAACCAGACGGCTCTCGTCACGGGCGGCGCCAGCGGGATCGGGCTTTCGATCGTGAAGGATCTCACGGCGCGCGGTGGGCGGGTTGTGATCGCTGATCGCGACACCGAAGCCCTGGCGCGCTTGAAGGCTGAAATGCCGGGGGTGTCGACCCTCTCCGTGGATATCGCTAACGCCGAGGCTGTCGAAGAGATGGTCGGGATGGCCGTCGACACCCTCGGCGGTCTGACGATCCTCATGCATTGCGCGGGAGTCGGCGTGGAGCGTCGCTTCCTCGATACCTCCCTGGACGAGTGGCGGCGTCTGATCGACATCGATCTGACCGGCACATTCCTGGTGGGGCAGGTGGCGGCGCGCCACATGGTCCGAGGCCGCTACGGTCGGATCGTGAACATCGCCTCCACGGCAGGATTGCGAGGGGGGACGGGCCGGGCCGCCTATGGAGCGGCCAAGGGCGGCGTGATCGCCCTGACCAGGGTGATGGCGGTGGAACTCGCTGAGAGCGGCATCACGGTCAACGCCCTGGCGCCGGGGCCCATCGAGACGGAGATGGTGGCGCGCATGCATTCGCGGGAGACCCGGGAGGTCTATACCCGGGCGGTGCCGCTCGACCGATACGGCACGCCGGCCGAGGTCGCCGCTGCCGCGGTATTCCTGGCCAGCCCCGGGGCCAGCTACATCACCGGTCAGATTCTGGGCGTGGATGGCGGCTTTCTGGCCGCAGGGGTCATGACCCGATGAGTGCGGTCCTCGATCGCGAGGAGGTCTGGACCGCCTGGCGTGAGCAGTTGCACAGACGTCCTGAACTGGCGTTCGAGGAAACCGGAACCAGCGATTTCATCGCCCGGCAACTGCAGGCGCTGGGCCTGGAGGTGACCCGCGGTCTGGCGGGAACCGGCCTCGTTGCGACGCTTCGAGGCAGCGAACCGGGCCGGGCGATCGCCTTTCGGGCGGATATGGACGCCTTGCCAATGGCCGAAGACAACACCTTCGCCCATTGCTCGGAAAATCCGGGACGCATGCACGCCTGCGGGCACGACGGCCACATCGTGATGCTGCTCGCGGGCATTGAGAAGCTGATTGCCGACCCTCCCACCGGCACGGTCCACTTCATTTTCCAGCCGGCCGAAGAGGGCGCCGGGGGGGGGCGCGGCCATGATCGCCGACGGCCTGTTCGAACGCTTTCCCGTCGAGGCCGTGTTCGGGCTGCATAACCATCCGGGCCTGCCCCTCGGAGAGTTCGGCGTCCTGTCGGGCCCCGTCATGGCGGCCTATGACGAGTTTACGATCGTCGTCCGCGGACGTGGCGGCCATGCCGCGATGCCGCATCAGACAGACGACGTGGTTCTGGCGGCGTCCCATCTGGTGGTCGCGGCTCAGTCGATCGTCAGTCGCGTTGTGGATCCCATGCAGAACGCGGTCCTGAGCTTCACCACGTTCCGGGCCGGTGAAGCCCGAAACGTCCTCGCCTCGACGGCTACGCTTGAAGGCTCGTTTCGGTCATTTCGGCCGGAGGAGCGCCGACTCATCGCTGAACGGCTGCGGGACCTGGCTGGAGGGGTGGCCGCCGCCTTTGCGGTCGATGCCAGGGTTGAAATCCATCCGCTCTACCCTCCGACGGTCAATCATCCTCGAGAGACCGAAATCGTGCGGAGCGTTGTCTCCCGACGGTTCGGCGACCGTGCGCTGGCGGTTGTGACGCCCCAACCGGCGTCGGAGGACTTCGCCTTCATGCTGGAGCGGGTCCCCGGGACCTATGTCCTGCTGGGGGCGGGGGACCCGGCGCACGTCCATCCGGTTCACCACCCCAGATACGACTTCAACGACGCGGCCACGCCGTACGGCGCCGAGTTCTGGCGAGCGCTCGCCCATGCCTATTTTCAGGAGCCCGCTCGGCCAGGGGCTGTCGCCGATGTTTGACCCGCGCCCGCAGCGCCTGTCCTGGCTGCGGCTCCTGGCGTTCGCCGCACCGGCCGCCCCGTTGGCTGCCCTGTCGGTCCCCCTCAATGTCTACCTGCCGGCCCTGTACGTGCGCGGGCTGGGGCTCGACATGGCCTCCGTGGGGCTCATTTTCCTCGCCGCGCGGCTGTTCGACATCGTGATCGACCCGACGATCGGCTGGCTGAGCGACGCGACGCGAAGCCGGCTCGGACGCAGACGCCCCTGGATGGTCGCCGCGGTCCCGCTGCTGGTTCTGTTCACCTGGCGGCTGTTCATGCCAGCGCATGGCGCATCTGCGGTGGACCTCGCGTTCGGCCTCTTTGGCGTCTACATCGGCTTTTCGATGCTCGGCATTCCGCACCTGTCATGGTCGGCGGAGGCGCCGGGGACCGCCACGGATCGCCTCCGGATCCAGTCGTATGTCGCGGCCATGACCGCGGCCGGCGTGGTCATCGGCCTCGGGGCGCCGCTGGTGGTGCAGTGGCTCGGCCGGACCGACATCCCGGGCGAAGTCAGCATCGGCGCCTTCATCATGATCGCCGCCCCGATCTCGGTGGCCTGCGCGGTTCTGGCTCTGGCCGAGAACCCGAGCGTCACGCGTCAGGGGTCGTTTCTGGAGTTGGTGGGGGAGGTCGTGCGAAGCGCGCCCCTCAGGATCCTGCTCCTGTGCGATCTCGCCTATGGCCTGGCGATCGGCATGACGGCGACGCTCTTCGTCTTTTATCTGGAAGGCGTGCTGGGGCTGAGGGCCAGCACAGTGCCGCTCCTCTTCTTCTACGGCGCCGCCATCGCCTCCACGCCCGCCTGGCTCTGGCTGGCGCGCTGGGTTCCAAAAGCGCGGCTCGCCGCGGTCGCCGCCGTCGCATCGGCGTTGACGACTCTGAACTGGATCGCCCTGGCCCAGGCGTCACGCCATGTCGCGGGACTCGAAACCCTGGTCATGATCCAGATGGGCGCCTTCGGATTTGTCGGCGGCAACATCTATGCTGTCCTCAGGGCCTTGATGGCCGACTTCGCCAATGAACGCGAGCAACAGGGCCGCGGGGTGCAGACCGGGGCCTGTTACGCGCTTCTGTCGCTCACGGGAAAGCTGGGTCTGGCGCTCGCGACCGGCCTTGGCCTGATGGTCCTCGGCTATTTCAAGGTCGACCCTCACCAGATCACCGTGGATCGCTGGCCGGTGTTCTTTGCTCTGTTCACCGGGGCTCCGGCCGCGAGCTTTGGGGTCATCGCCTTGCTGCTGGCGCGCTATGCGGTCGGCCCTTCGACAACGCCCCCAGATGCCCGGGAAGGCGATCCTGCATAAGGCTCGCGAAGACGCGTCTATTGCACCGTCATGAATGGGGGAGTTCCCCCAAGGCCGCGGCGCGAGCGATCGCCTCAGCGCGCGTGCTGGCGCCGAGCTTGCCGCGCATGCTCTTGATGTGATCTCGAACGGTCGCGACCGACAGGCCCATGATGACGGCCATCTCTGTCGCCGTCTTGCCCCTCGCGACCCAGAGGAGGCATTCGCGTTCGCGGGGCGTCAGCCGGGGGCTGCCGGTGCGATGCTCGGACTCAAGGTGACGCGCCAGGCCGTCATAGAGGGAGTGGGCCAGATAGAAGAGGATGGCCAGGCTGTCCTCCAGCTCGCCGAGCTCACTGGCGGATCGACCGGAGAAGAAAGAGACGATGACCTTGGCCGGGACGCCCGCAACGGTGATCGGAACATTCACACCCGTACGTACGCCTTTGGCATAGGCCAGGTGCATCATCTCTGTCTCTGATGACGTCAGCTGGGCGCTGGGCAGTGAAATCCGGCCATTCTCGTTTTCCCAAAGGAGGGCGCGAATTCCGGATCGATCCAGGAGGCCGTTGGCCGACATGCGACGGAACGGATCCTCGGTATGGCGGCCCTGCGACCAGTCCTCGACCATGCCCCGGTCCATCCGGTTGCAAATTGTGACCACCGGGGCTGATTGCGGGCCCCGCGGCGTGGCGACATCCTCATTCAGGCACAGCATGAACATGGGAAATCCCCGCACCTCGGCGCGGCTGATCGAACCCATCGTTGCCGGGACCCGGGCGTCTTCCAGGTCGATGACCTTAGAGGCGATATCCACAATCTGTGTTCCCGCTCAGAACGACCATACGCGACAGTATTGTAAAATGAGCCACGGTGCAAGATTGGCGGCAGTTGGGTCGCCCCCGCTGTCCACCCCTCAGCTTGGGGGGATTGTTCCGCGCCGCCACACATGGCGCGATCGCCTTGCCGGTCACCATGCCGGCGCCAACGGAGGCGATGCATGTCGGAATCGGGGACGGCCTCTGGACCGCGCGTAAGTGTTGAATCATGCGTTCAGCCGAACGGCGCCCTGGTTCTTCGCAACAGTCTGCCGTGTCCGGCCTATGCAGCCACCTTGACCGGGCGCCTTGATCATTGGGCGAGGGAGGCGCGCGATCGCGTCTTCCTGGGTGAGCGATCCGAAACCGGTGAGTGGCGCACGGTCACCTATGGCGCCGCTGGCCAAAGGGTGGCCGACCTGGCCAGTCGAATACTGAGCCTGGGCCTTGGCGCCGAGACCCCTTTGATGATGCTCGGCGCCAACAGCATCAACCAGGGCTTGGTGATGTTGGCGGCGATGCGGATCGGCGTGCCGGCGGCTGTCATCTCGCCGGCATATGCCCGGTCAGGGGCCCACCGGGACCGGCTCAATCAGATTGTCCAGGTTTGCAGGCCGGGCGCTCTTTATGTCGATGATCCCCGGGGCATTGAGCCTGGGCCTGATCTCGCCAACGTCCCCTGGTTTGCCGGACCGGGAGGCGGACCGGGATTAATGAGCCTGGACGACCTCGACAACAGTCCGGCTCACCAGCTGGAGGAGGCCGTCAATTCGGTCGGTCCGGACACCACCGCCAAGCTGCTGTTCACGTCCGGCTCCACCGGCGGCCCCAAGGGTGTGATCAACACCCACCGGATGATGTGCTCGAACCAGGCAGCGCTGTCGGCGATCTGGCCCTTCCTTGAGCGCGAGCCGCCACGGCTTGTCGACTGGCTTCCCTGGAATCACACCTTCGGGGGCAATGTCTGTTTCAACATCGCGCTCCACCACGGCGGCTCGCTCTACATCGACGACGGGCGACCGACTCCGGAGCACGTCGGGCGCACCCTGGAGAATATCGCGGACATCCGCCCGAACCTCTATTTCAACGTGCCGGCCGGCTACGAAGCCATGCTCCCCGAGCTTGAGCGGAACCCGTCGCGGGCGGCGGCTTTCCTGGATCGTCTGCAGATGATCTTCAGCGCCGGCGCCGCTCTTCCCTCGGCAACGCGGAGCCGGCTCCAGGACCTCGTTCGCGACCATCGTGGATCTCCCGTTCCCGTCTGGACAGGATGGGGATCGACGGAGACGGCGCCGTTCGCCACCGCCGTCTACTTTTCCACGGATCAGGCATCAAACATCGGCGTCCCCATCCCCGGTGTGGAGATCAAACTGGTTCCGGACGGGGGCAAGCTCGAGATGCGGGTTAGGGGCCCCAACGTCACACCCGGCTACTGGCGACAGACTGCCGTCACGGCCGCCGCCTTTGACCCGGAAGGCTATTTCCACATCGGTGATGCGGGCCGGCTTGCGGACCCCGCAAGACCAGAGGCCGGCCTCCTTTTCGAGGGGCGGGTCGCCGAGAATTTCAAGCTTGCCTCCGGCACCTGGGTCGATGTCGGCGCGCTGCGCCTTGCGATCATCGCCGCGGCGGGGCCCATGGTGAGAGACGCCGTCATCGTGGGTCACGATCGACTGGAAGTGGGCGCGCTCCTGGTGCCCGACATACCCGCGTGCCGGGCCGCCTTGAAGGCGATCGGCGTCGAGAATGCGGGAGCGGCGGTGCTTGAAAATTCAGTCCTGATGATGATGATTCAAGACAGGCTCCGCCGACACAACGCCGGCCAGATCGGAAGCAGCACCCGCATCGGGCGTTTCGCGTTCCTGCCGAGCCCGCCAAGCCTTGAGGACGGTGAAATCACCGAGAAGGGCTACATAAATCAACGCGCGATGATCCAAAACAGAGCCACGGATATCGAGAGATTGTTCGCTAGTCACGCCTCCGCAGAAAGCTGCGTTGTTTAGATTTCCGAATAGATACTGGTTTCATCCAATATAGAAATGTCGAGGTTCTAGCCCAGGGCCCTCGAATGCAGCGGGGGGTTTTCGGGCGGCAGCCCTGCGATGATCGGGCGGTGCTGAGGTTATCGGCCGGGTGCAGGAAGCCCGTCAGTTCCCGCCAAACGCCGCCGCACGTGCGACGGCTTCCGCGCGGGTGGCGGCGCCCAACTTGGCGCGGATGCTCTTGACGTGATCGCGCACCGTATCGACCGCCAGATCCAGGATGATGGCGATCTCATTGGCGGTCTTTCCCCGCCCTATCCAGGTCAGGCATTCTCGCTCGCGCGGCGTTAGTCTTGGCCCGTCCCGGCGGGACTCGGCCTCCACCCGCCATGCAATGACATCGTAGAGGGTGTGGGCGAGATAGAAGAGGATGGCCCTGCTGTCGTCGATCTCTCCCAGATCTTCGATCCTTTCATTGGAGAAGAAGGAGACCACCACCCGGCCGGGCGCGCCGCCGAGCGCCAGCGGCACGTTGACGCCGGTTCGAACACCCCTGCTGTAGGCCAGTTGAAGGGTTTCTGTTTCCAACGATGTCACCCGGGCGCTCGGGACTGAAATGCGCGCGCCGTCGATCTCCCAAAGTAACGTCCGAATAGACGATAAATCCAGAAGTCCGGTCGCGCTCATCCGGCGAAGAGGATCTTGCGCATATCGATGGCTGGACCAATCCTCGACGAGGATATGATCCATGTTGTTGCATACCGTAAGCACAGGAACGCTCTGCTGACCATGATCAGTGACCATGTCTTCATTCACGCACAGCATGATCATAGGAAAACCACGGTTGGCGGCGCGGGCCACCGATCCCATGATTTCAACAGTAGACCAGTCTTGCAGTTCCAGAACCTTGGAGGCAGAGGTCGCCATGCGAATGCTCAGGCCGTCGATATCTATAGGAGGCTATTGCATTCGATCACATTGTGAAAGCCACGCCAAAACAGTCCTCGGATCCCCCCCTGAACGGGGGGGTACCGGAAACAGGCGTCGGAAGCCCACCTTCAACCACAGAGGCCAGCAGGCCGAAAAATAAGCGGGGGGACGGACTTATGCATTGGATCACGCGTGTCGGAAAATTCGGGCCGGCGGGTTGGTTGGCCGCGGCGGCGCCGCTCGCCTTGTTGCCCGGGCTGGCCGCCGCCCAGCCTGTCGCGTCGCCACCTGTCACGGCCACCCTCGACGAAGTCGTTGTCACCGCGGAAAGGCGTTCCGCGAGTCTGCAGGACGTCCCGATCGCGGTCAGCGCCACGACGGGTGAGAAGATCGCCGCCGAGCGCGTCGATACGATCCTGGCGCTACAGCAGTCCGTACCGAGCCTGGTTGTCACCTCGAATGCCGGGCTGGGCCAGCCTTACATCCGTGGCGTCGGCAACGAGATCCTGGCGGGTTCCAACGACGGCGCGGTGGCGACCCACCTCGACGGCGTCTACGTCGCGCGCGGCGGCGGACTGCTCTTCGACTTCTTCGATCTGGAGCGCGTTGAAGTTCTGCGCGGCCCGCAGGGGACGCTCTACGGGCGCAACGCGACAGGCGGGGCGATCAACGTCATCAGCCGCGCGCCGACGAGCTCCCCCGAAGGTGAGGCGGCGATAACCTACGGCAACTATGACGATGTGCGCCTGACAGGGGCCGCCTCCTTGCCGCTTGTTGAAGACAAGCTTTCGGTGCGGGCGGCGGTTCTCGTCGAGAAGCGGGACGGCTTTCAAACCAACCTGTTCGACGGGTCAGACCTGATGAACAAGGACCTGAAAGCGGTCAGGCTGTCGGCGCGCGCCTGGACGGGCGATTGGGAGACGACGCTGCGGGCGGACTATGCCGTTGATCGCAGCACCGGCATCGCCACCCGCGAAATCAGCGGTTCGCCGGCCCTGGCGCCTGCCCGCGCCTTTGGCGGCGTTTCAACCACCGGCTTTTTTGACGTCAACGTCGACACCCCGACACGTCAAAGGGTGACGAACAGCGGGGCGTCCCTGACGGTGCGCGGTCCCACGGGTCTGGGCGAGTTTACCAGCCTGACCGGCTACCGCACGTCCCGGTTCAGGATCGTGCTCGACCAGGACGCTACTCAAATCCCGGCGCTCACGGGCAATCCCGAGATTCAGAATTCGAATTCCTTCAGCCAGGAATTCCAGTTGGCGGGCAAGTCCGGGGCCATCTCCTACATCGCCGGCGCCTACTATTTTCATGAATCCGGGTCGGAGTACTTTCAGTTCGTCCCCGGCGTGCCGTTTACGCTCGGCGGCCTGAATGACCTTGTCTTTGCGGCGCGCGGCAAAACCGAAGCAGCCGCGGCCTTCGCCCAGGTGGACTACCAGGTGACCGACGCGCTGAGCGTGACGGTGGGGGGCGCTTCGGTCATGAAGAAAAGACGGCCGTCGCGAACAACCGGTTCAATTTCGCCGCGCTTCCCACGCAGTCGCGCGAACTGAAATCAGACTATTTCACGCCCAGGCTCGCGGTGCGGTACCGGATCGCAAAGGACGTCAACGTCTATGCGTCGGTGACCAAAGGCTTCAAGAGCGGCGGCGTGAATACCGTCTCCACGACGGATGAAGTGTATGGCCCCGAAAAGTTGTGGGCCTACGAGGCCGGCCTCAAGGCGGAGTGGTTTGACCGGCGCCTTCGCACCAACATCGTGGCGTTCCAGTACGACTACGCCGACATGCAGGTGAACAAGTTCACCGCGACCGGAACCCAGGTTGAGAATGCGGCGTCGGCGACCATCAAGGGGCTGGAACTCGAATTCGAAGCCGCACCGACCTCGGGGCTAAGTCTGGACGGGCAGGTGGCCTATCTGCAGGCCGAGTTTGATCACTACGAAACCATCAATCCCGACAATCCCTCAGCGGGCGTCCAGGATCTGGTCGGGTACCGGCTTCCGCGTGCGCCACGTTGGTCTGGCAGCGTCGGAGCTCAGTATACCTTCGATTCCGGGGCTGACTTCACAACAACGCTTCGCGCCGAATATCAATACCGCGACTCCGTTTTCTATTCCCAATACGAAAACGATCTGGTCGGTCAGGGCAGCATCTCGCTGGTCAACGCGTTCATCATGATGAAGTCGCAGGCGCAGGGATATTCCGTGCAGCTCTGGGGGCGGAACCTCACCGACACGCACTGGTACCAGTTCGTCAATTCCTCGCCTGGCTTGACGGGCGTCCAGGGAATTCCCGCCGCGCCACGCACCTTTGGCGTCACCCTCTCATTTGCCTATTAGGCGAAGGTCTCAGGAACAGTCGTAATGCGCGTTCGAGTAGACGATATCTCGTTGTTCTTCGATGTCATCAGCCCGCAACTGGAGCCGGTCGGCGATCGCATGGTCGAGCGGCCCACGCTTCTCCTCCTCCATGGAGGCCCGGGCTTCGACCACACCCACTTCCGGCCGGCGTTCGATACGTTTTCGAACGAAGCACAGGTTGTGCTGTTCGATCAGCGCGGCCAGGGTCGAAGCGATCGCAGCGCCCCCGCTCGGTGGAACCTCGACACCTGGGCGGACGATGTGGCGGAATTCTGCCGGGCCCTGGATATTCGTCGGCCGATCATCGTGGGCGCCTCCTTCGGCGGCTTCGTGGCCCTCGCTACCGCCGCACGCTGGCCAGAGCTGGTCGGCGGTCTGGTTCTGATCGGAACGGCCGCGCGCGTGTCCCTGCCACGCATCGTCGAGCGCTTTGGTGAGTTGGGCGGTCCTGCGGCGAGAGACGCCGCGACGGGACTCTTCGAGGCGCCGGGCGATCCCGCCCGACTTGAGCGTTTCATGGAGGTCTGCTTCCCCCTGTACGCCCTTGCAGGGATCAAGCCGGAATTCGGCGCCCGCTCCATCGCCACGTTTGACGTCCTCGCGCACTTCTTTCAACCGGGTGCGGAATACGCGAACTACGATCTGCGCGAGCGCCTGGCCGGCATATCCATCCCCACCCTGATCCTGCACGGTCAGCAGGACCCCATTGTTCCCATTGAATTCGCCCGCGAAACCGCCGCCCTGTTTCCGCCGGACAGCGTTCAGCTGCATGAGTTCGCAGCTTGCGCCCACGACGTCCCGAGCGACGTCTGGGACGAAGCCGAGCCCTTGATCCGAAAATTCATCCACAAGGTCGCCGAGGATAACCGCTGACATTGACCTGGCGCCGTTCAACCGGGCGGCGCCTTGGCCAAGCGGACCTTCGTCCCGGACATGAGACGGACATGTTGATGCGCGGCGGGCGGGAAGTGGTAGACCCCCGGGCTCAGAGCGCGCGTCTGTTTATCCGCTCGTGTAAGCCGGTGGCTTACAAGTCGTGGGCTGTCTAAGTCAGTCAGCGAAGGGCCAGTTCAATTTCTGACAATGGAACTTAGGCGCGATTTGGTGCCCGCCAGCGTCGGCAATGCGCCAGGAGGAGAAGCTGGATCCCTTCCAGATTCACGATGCCCCCTCTTCCTGACGGCCATGGTCAGCCGATGCCGGCTTCCGAAGTTTGGTCCAGGATAGCGCGCCACCGCCCCGCAGCGGTCCGCCTGTTCCTCGCCTGATAGTTCCCTGTTCGAGTTTTGGCGTCGGGCTGCCCGAGCCGAACCGCTAAGCTGCGGAAGTAACGTCGACTTTCGCCGTTTCCTGACGGCCAAGGCCGCCCCAAATGTCCCTGAGAACCACCCCAAAATTCGTTGAAATCCCTGTTAACAGGGAAACTCCACTAGATCGCGGACGCGCGGAGACGTCCGGGACCAAAGCCGCGAAACCGCGCCTCAGAGCCGGCTGAAACAGCCGGCGTACGGCGGATGAAGGGGAAATAGGCCCGGCTTTACGGGGCCTTGCGGCGGGCTGATCTGGCCGAAGACCAAAGCGCGGGGTCGGTGGCGGTGAGAGTGGGATTCGAACCCACGGTAGGCGTTAACCTACACACGCTTTCCAAGCGTGCGCCATAGACCACTCGGCCACCTCACCAGCACCATCGGTCAGGGGCTGGTCAAAGCCCCCGGCGCAGGAAGGCGCGGAATATACTCATCGCCCCCTCTCAGGCAAGCGCGCACTGGCCGCGAGGCGCTTTGGATTGAAAAGGGAGCGCGGTTCGTCACGGTCCAGCTTGCGCCAAACGGCAGCCGACGCCGTGAACCAGTCGCCGATCCGCCGGTCGGCGGCGGGGTCATGGTCGCGGATCAGGGTCTCGATGTCGGCCAGTTCCGCGCTGGCCTGGCGTAGCGCGGTCTGGCTGCGGGCAAGGCCGGCGTACCGCTCATCGAGCCGGCCGAGACGGGTGCGAGCCGCCTCCAGCATGGCGATCGCCGTGGCCTCGTCCCGTCTGGCGAGGGTCTGTCTGGCGGCCACGACGGCGCGATAGGCGTCAAGGTAGTAGTCGTGGGCGGTGAGCGGGCCCGGCTCCGCCTCGCAGGCGTCCGGGTCGATGGCCCGGATGTAGTCGGCGAGGCCTTTCAGGACAGTGGGCGAGGGCTCTGGCCCGTCGAACTCCTCCGTCACAAGGCCGTGGATGAACGTCTCCAGCGCGGGCGACGCCGGATCGCGGGACACCTTTCGTCCAGATCGGGGGCCGCCCAGGTCGGGGATGGGCCTCGGATCATCGACGCCATTGCCGCGGTGGGAGCTGAACAGGGACGAGGTCACGTCGGCCGTGCCGGGCGCGCCCGACACGCCCGGGAACTGGAACAGGGTATTGGTGCGGCCGTTGCGATGGCAGGTCTCGCAGGACACGCCGGCCCGCGCCGCCTGGCCGCCGAGGGTCAGGGGTGAGCGAAAGGCCGCGCGACCAATTTCCACGCTGAGAATCTCGTCGAACACGCCTGGTCCGCCAGGTCCGCCGGCAAGGCATTCCGAAGGCTGCAGCCCGAGCATCGTGATCGCCCCCGCGCCGGGGGACAGCCAGCGCATCTCGGCCAGCGGCGGGGCGTCCGACGCGGCGAGGCACCCCAGGGCGAGCGCGATGACTAGAGCGGCTGTCCGCCGGCCTCGATCCAACGGCGCAGCTCCTCAGCTTCCGGGCAGCCGTAGACGCACTGCTTTTCCAGACGGGACAGCATGATCTTCGCGCCCGGGATATCGCCCCGCAGCACCTTCAGCTCACCGTAGTATTCGGTGGCGCCGCGATGGGTGGGGGCGATGGCCAGGGCGGCCTTGTACCAGCCCTCCGCGGCGTCCAGCTGCCCCATGCGGCGCAGGACGTAACCCCGATAGGTGAAGATGTCCGGGTGCGGGCCCACCGCGCGGCCGGCCTTGTCCAGGGCGGCGAGGGCGTCGGTCCAGCGGTGCTCGTTGATGAGGCTGACAGCGGCGACATAGGCGCGGTCGCCCGACGCCGGATCGCCCAGCAACAGCGACGAGGTCGCGGCCGGCGCCGGGGCTGCGGCGGCGGCCGGGCTGGCGGCGGCGGCCATGGCCGCCTCGACCCGGGTGACGGCGGTCTTCAGTGCGGCGGCTTCGGGACACTTGCCGGCGCAGGACGCGTCGCGCGCCTTCAGGGCCGTGAGCTCGGCGGTGGCCTTTTCCGTATCGCCCAGTTTCACCAGGGTCAGCGCCAGTTCGCGGCGCGTGTCGATGTCGTCGGGCTTCAGCTTGGCGGCCTTCTCGTAGGCCTTTCGGGCGCCCTTCAGGTCACCCTGGCCGGCCTTGGAAAAGCCGAGGAGGAACCAGCCCTCCGGCGCCTTGGGGGCGGCCTCGGTGACGTGCTGGAAGGCGCGTTCGGCGTCCTTCCACTTGTTCGCCTGGAGGGCGGCGACGCCTTTCTGGTACTCGGCGACAGGATCGTACTGCGGGCCGGAAGAGCCCATGTCGCCGCCGCCCCCGCCGCCACCGCCTCCGCCGCCCGAGGCGAGCGCGCCGCCGGC
>CAZISF010000006.1:5310-58237 GCA_964541915.1 uncultured Caulobacter sp. | reverse complement strand
AGCCTAAACATGGTTGCTCAGTCAGTCCTTCGAACTGACAGCTCCCCCGATGGGGGGCAATAAACGCAAACGGCCCGCGGGTTTCCCCGCGGGCCGTCTGTCGTCTTGAAGCTCGTGGCCTCAGGCGGCGGCTTGTTCGGCCAGCTTCGCCTTCAGTTGACGCTTGATCTTGAGGGCTCGGGGCGAGAGGTCCTCGTCCTTGGCCTTGGCCAGGAACACGTCCAGGCCGCCGCGGAAGTCCAGCGTGCGCAGGGCGGCGTTGGTGATCCGCAGTTTGAAGCTCTGGCCCAGCGCTTCCGACTGGAGCGTGGCGGGCGACAGCGCCGGCAGGAAGCGGCGCTTCGTCTTGATATTCGAGTGGCTCACGTTGTTCCCGACCATGGGACCAACACCGGTGAGTTCGCAGCGGCGCGACATGTAAGCGACCTTCGCATAAGAATTCAGGACGCGCGGAAGTGGCCCTCCGCACGGGAGCGGCGGGTATAGGCAAGAGAGGCCAAGGCGTCAAGGATTGGAGTCGGGGCCATACCTCCTTCTCCCCTTGCGGGAGAAGGTGGGCCGCAACGCGGCTCGGATGAGGGGTTGCTCGGAGGCGTGTGTAAGCCCCTCATCCGTCGGTCTTCGACCGACACCTTCTCCCTCAAGGGGAGAAGGGGATCGCGGCGACTTTCACGTTGTGGTTAATCACCGTTAAGATACAATATGTTGCGGTGAACAAATGCCGAATCGGACGAAGTCACTGATTCGGTCCTGATTCGTTTCGCCCCTGTTCGCTGATAAGGTCCCGGGGCGTTAACTCCTCAAGCGAGGCCTTCCCGTGATCCGCTTCCTTTCCCTGCTTCTCGCCCTGACCACGCTTGCCGTCGCCCCCGCGGCGCGCGCCAGGGAAGACGGATTCCTGATGTTCGGCGGGCCGATCTACGTCGGCGCCGTCGGTGGACAGGGCAACCGGCCCGAGGCCCTGGTGGTGCGCGGCGAGAAGATCGTCTTCGCCGGATCCCTTGTCGCCGCCCGGAGAAAGGCCGCCGGCCTGCCCGAGATCGATCTGAAGGGCGCCGCCGCCTATCCGGGCTTCGTCGATTCGCATGTGCACCTGACGGGCGTGGGCCTGCGCGAGATGACGCTCAATCTCGACCAGGTGGCGTCAGTGGCCGGACTGGTCGAGACCGTGCGGGCCTGGGCCGCGGCCCATCCCGGGACCGATCCGATCGTGGGGCGCGGCTGGATCGAGACCCATTGGCCGGAAGGCCGCTTCCCGACCCGCTTCGACCTCGACGCCGTATCCGCCGACCGGCCGATCGTGCTGGCGCGGGCCGACGGCCATGCCGTCGTGCTGAACACCGCCGCCCTGAAGCTGGCCGGAATCACCGGCGCGACGCCGGATCCCGTCGGCGGTCGCATTGACCGGACGCCGGCGGGTGAAGCGACCGGCATGCTCGTCGACGCCGCCCAGGATCTGATCGGCGCGAAACTGCCGCCGCTGACGCCGGCCGCCCGTCGCGAGGCGCTGCAGCGCGCGGTCCAGCTCTACGCCGACCGCGGCTGGACCTCCGCCGTCAACATGAGCACCGACGCCGAGGACGTGAAGGTGCTGATGGCGCTGGCCGCCGAGGGCCGGCTGCCCATCCGGGTCGACGTGTTCATGACGCCCGAGGATTCCGCGGAAGTGCTGAAGCGCGGCCCCTATCAGGACGCGACGGGCCGCGTGCGGGTGCGCGGCGTGAAGCTGTATATGGACGGAGCGCTCGGCTCGCGCGGCGCGGCGCTGCTCAAGCCCTACACCGACCGGCCCGACACGTCCGGCCTGCTGATCGCCCAGCACGACGCCACGATCGCCATCCTGAAGCAGGCGCTGGCCGTCAAGGCACAGGTGGCGTTTCACGCCATCGGCGACCGCGGCAACCGGCTGGTGCTGGACTGGTACGAAGAGGTGCTGGGGTCGGACGCGGCAACGTCGCGCGGCCTGCACTGGCGCATCGAGCACGCGCAAATCCTCGACCCGAAGGACATTCCCCGCTTTGCGAGCCTGGGCGTCGTCGCCTCCATGCAGCCGTCCCACGCCATCGGCGACCTGTGGTTCGCGCCGTCACGACTTGGTCCGGACCGGCTGGTCGGGGCCTACGCCTGGAAGGCGTTGCTCGACACGGTCGCCACCGTTGTGTTCGGCACCGACGCACCCGTCGAGGTCGGCGATCCGCGCATCGAGTTCTACGCCGCCGTCGCCCGCAAGGACCTGCAGGGCCGGTCGGGTCCCGGCTGGCACCCGGAATTGGCCATCGACCGGCCGTCGGCGCTGAGCGCCTTCACCCTGACGCCCAGTATCGTCGACGGCGGCGATTGCGGCGTGCTGGTGCAGTCCTGTCCGGCCGACATCACCGTGTTTTCGGCCGACATCATGACCGTTCCGGAGGCAGACATCCTCAAGGTGAAGCCGGTTCTGACCGTTGTCGGCGGAAAGATCGTTCACGACGGGCGGTGACTTGTCGGGGGGCCACGACTCCCCCACCTTTGACTCATGAGTGATCGTTCCACAGGCCAGGCGGCGCACAGGCTCGTGGCGGTGCTCGGCCCGACCAACACCGGCAAGACCCATCTGGCCGTCGAGCGGATGCTGGGTCACCACAGCGGCATGATCGGCCTGCCGCTGCGGCTTCTGGCGCGCGAGATCTACGACCGGGTGGTGCGGCTGAAAGGGCCGCGCGAGGTGGCGCTGATCACGGGCGAAGAGAAGATCGTCCCGCCGCGGCCGCAGTATTTCATCTGCACCGTCGAGGCGATGCCGCTGGGCCGGGAGGTCGACTTCCTGGCCGTCGACGAGATCCAGCTGTGCGCCGATCCCGAGCGCGGCCATGTCTTCACCCACCGGCTGCTGCATGCGCGGGGCAAGTACGAGACGATGCTGCTGGGCGCCGGGACCATGGCCCCGCTGGTCCGGCGGCTGTTGCCGGGCGTCGAAATCGTCGAGCGGGAGCGGTTCTCCAGCCTGCGCTACACGGGCAGCAAGAAGCTGACCCGCCTGCCCCGTCGAAGCGCCGTGGTCGCCTTCAGCGCCGACAATGTCTACGCCATCGCCGAGCTGATCCGCCGCCAGCGCGGCGGCGCGGCGGTGGTGATGGGCTCGCTCAGTCCGCGCACGCGCAACGCCCAGGTCGCGCTGTACCAGTCCGGCGAGGTGGACTTTCTGGTGGCCACCGACGCCATCGGCATGGGCCTGAATATGGACGTCGACCATGTGGCGTTCGCCGGTCTGCGCAAGTTCGACGGCAAGAAGACCCGCTGGCTGCACCCGCAGGAGGTCGGCCAGATCGCCGGTCGCGCCGGGCGGCATATCAAGGACGGCACGTTCGGCGTCACCGGCGAGGCCGAGGACATGGATGAGGACCTGGTGCTCAGCGTCGAGAACCACGCCTTCCAGCCGGTCGCCGGGGCCCAGTGGCGCAACCACCGGCTCGATTTCGACAATCTGCCGTCACTGATCCGGTCGTTGGACGCGACACCGAACCGCGAGGGCCTGGCCCTGTCGGCGGAGGCGCTCGACGAGCAGGCGCTCAAGCGGCTGGCCGAGGACGCCGACATCGTCCACCGGGTGCGTGACCGGGTGGCGCTGGAGCGACTGTGGGAGGTCTGCCAGACGCCCGACTTCCGCAAACAGACCACCGACGAGCACCTGCGGCTGATCCGGACCCTGTTCGAGAACCTGACCACCGGCCGGCGACGGCTGCCGGAGGACTGGATGCAGGGGCAGTTCAAGGGCCTCGACCGCACCGACGGCGAGATCGACACCCTGGCCACCCGGCTCGCCGGGGTGCGGACCCTGGCCTATGTCGCCAACCGGCCGGACTGGCTGGTCGACCCAGGCCACTGGCAGGGCGTGACGCGCGGACTGGAGGAGCGGCTGTCCGACGCCCTGCACGAGAAGCTGATGGCCCGGTTCATCGACCGTCGGACCAGCGTGCTGATGCGCCAGCTGGGTGAACGGTCGGAGATGCTGGCCGGCGTGGCCGAGGACGGCACGGTGACCGTCGAGGGTCACGTGGTCGGCCGGCTGCAAGGCCTGGCGTTTCAGGGCGCGAAGGCCGCCTCCTCGCTGGAGGAAAAGGCGCTGCGCGGGGCGGCCCAGCGGGCCGTCGGGCCTGAGGTCACCAGACGGCTAGGTCAGCTGGCGGGCGAGGACGATGACGCCTTCAGCGTGACGCCGGACGGCGCGGTGCTGTGGCATGGCGCGGCGGCCGGCCAGATCATCGAGGGCGGCAAGGTGCGGCTGCTCGGCGAACTGGGCCCCGAGACGGCCAGGGAGCGCGCGCGGCAACGGCTTCAGGCCTTCCTCGCCGCCGAACGCGAACGGCGTCTGGCCCCGCTGGTCAGGCTGGAACAGGCCATGGCGGCCGGCCAGGTGAAGGGCCTGCCGCGCGGCATTGGCCACCGGCTGGTCGAGGCCGGCGGCCTGCTGGACCGGCGGGTGGTCGAGGCCGACCTCAAGGCGCTCAGCCAGGCGGAGCGGCGGTCGCTGCGGTCGCTCGGCGTGCGTATCGGCGCCTTCAGCCTGTTCATGCCCGGCCTGCTGGAACCGGAGGCGCTGGCCTTCGCCCAGGCCATGGTCGGCGGAGGCTGGCGGCCGCCGCTGGAGGCGCTGAGCCGCCTGCCGACGCCAGCGCCCGAGCCGCGGGTGCTGGCCGCCCGAGGATTGCGGGCGGTCGGACCGTTCGCCGTGCCCGCGAAGCAGCTGGAAACGCTCGACGAGGTGCTGAGAGCCGGATTCAAACCGAGCACCGGAATCGTCCTGACCGACGCGGCCCGCGCCGGCCTTGGCTGGACCGCCGCCGAAGCCGGGGCGATCCTGCGGGCGCTGGGCTTCACCCCAATCAGCCGCACGGAGCCCGTGGCCTGGCGGCGGCGCAATGACAAGCCGGTCGAGACCGCCGCGCCGCCGCCCGCCCATTCGCCATTCGCCGCCCTGGCCGGACTAAAGGTCGCACCGCCGGTCCGCCGACGCCGGCCCCGGCGCCGCAAGCCCGCCGCCTCATGAGCGAGGAGTCCTGTCGCGCGGATGTCTGGCTGTGGCGCGCCCGGTTCTTCAAGACCCGGTCGCTGGCGGCCCGCTTCGTCGACGAAGGCCGGATCCGCTTCACCCGGATGGGCGCGGAAGGACGGCTCGACAAGGCCTCACGCGGTCTGAAGCGCGGCGACGAGCTGGTGTTCGCGCTCGGCGGTCGGGTGATCGCGGTCAGGCTGGAGGCCTTCGGCGAGCGTCGCGGTCCGCCGACCGAGGCCCGCACGCTCTACGAGCCGCTGGAGCCGAAGGACTGACGCGTCGCGGGGTCGATGCGGGGTCAGATCAAATCTGCCGCCCCCTCTTGAGTTTTCCTCTTGGCGCTGAGAGACCTCGCCGCATTGACAAGCCGGCCCCTGCCTTTGAAAAGGCGCGCGCACTCAACCGTCTGGACCGCCAAGTTTTCCGATGACCTACATCGTCACCGACGCCTGCATCAAATGTAAGTTCATGGACTGCGTCGAGGTTTGCCCCGTCGACTGTTTCTATGAGGGCGAGAACTTCCTGGCCATCAGCCCGGACGAATGCATCGACTGCGGCGTCTGCGAACCCGAGTGCCCGGTCGACGCGATCAAGCCGGACACCGAGGACGAACCGGACGGCAAATGGCTGAAGATCAATTCCGAGTTCGCCAAGATCTGGCCGAACATCACGCTGAAGGGTGAACCGCCCGCCGACGCCGCCGACTTCGAGCGCGAGACCGGCAAGTTCGAGAAATACTTCAGCGACAAGCCCGGCAAGGGTTCCTGACGCCTCGGGACGGAATCCCCACCGGGGCAACGGACTTTCGCAACCCTTTCTTTACGCTCGATTTTGTGATACGGTCTCTCATGACGTGACGGGTCCGCCGTCGCGCCTTGGTTCAAGAACAGCCGCATCCGAACGGCGCGCCTGGCGAAGGCGAGGGTGTCCTAAAGGCCTATCCAATCTGACACGGCGCACTCCGCGGCCCCACCGCGGTCGGAGGAGCTTTCGCTGTCGTCGGACCGGCCTGGATGATTGGCCCGCGAGGGGGGAACCTCGCGGACAGGGTGCAAGAGAAGGACGAACATATGAGCAAGTCTGGTCTGGCGTTTTCGGTCGACGACCACGTGGTCTACCCCGCCCATGGCGTGGGCACGATCCGTGCCGTGGAGACCCAGGAAGTCGCCGGCATGTCGCTCGAGGTCTACGTCATCACCTTCGACCACGAGAAGATGACGCTGCGCGTACCGACCAAGAAGGCGGTCACCTCCGGCCTGCGTCCGCTGGCCGAGGGCAATGTCGTGTCCAAGGCCCTGACGACCCTCAAGGGCCGCGCCCGCGTCAAACGCACCATGTGGTCGCGTCGCGCCCAGGAATACGAAGCCAAGATCAACTCCGGCGACCTGATCTCGATCGCCGAGGTGGTGCGCGACCTGCACCGCGCCGAGAACCAGCCGGAACAGTCCTATTCGGAGCGCCAGCTCTATGAATCGGCGCTGGACCGCATGGCCCGCGAAGTCGCCGCGATCGAAAAGATCGATCGCGACGCGGCGGTGGGCATCCTGACCAAGTCCCTGCAAAAGGCCGCGTAAGTCTTTTTCGGGTGATGTGATTTCGTGAAACGCCCGGTGGAAACGCTGGGCGTTTTGCTTTGCGCGGGGACATGCACTTCAGTGCGTGTCCCCTGCCGCTTAGAAGTTGATGGGGACACGCACTGAAGTGCATGTCCCCGAGTGAGTTCTATGACCGACCTGCCGGCCTCGCCCTCCTCCGCCCGTAACCGCGAACCGATCCTCGAGCTCCTGCGGCGCTGGCTGCCGGCGACCGGGACAGTGCTGGAGGTGGCCAGCGGGCTGGGCGAGCATGCGGCCTGGTTCGCGGAGGCTTTGCCGGGGATCACCTGGCAGCCGACCGACCGGTCCGACGAGGCGTTTGACATCTTGCGCGCTCGGCGCGACGCGGCCGGTCTGGCCAACCTCGCCCCGCCGGTCGTCCTGAACGCCGCCGAGCCCGGGTCCTGGCCGCTGGACAAGGCCGACGCCATCGTTTGCATCAACATGGTCCACATCTCGCCCTGGGCGGCGACGCAGGGGCTGATGGCGGGCGCGGCGAAGGTGCTGCCGTCCGGCGGCGCGCTGATCCTCTACGGGCCCTACTTCGAGGCGGACGTCGCGACAGCGGCGAGCAACCTGGCGTTCGACGTCGACCTGAAGCGCCGCGACCCGGCCTGGGGCCTGCGGGACCTGGCGGATGTTCGGACGCTGGCCGTCGACCACGGCCTGACCCTCGCCGAGCGGGTCGCCATGCCGGCCAACAACCTGTGTCTGCTGTTGCGGCGGTAGAATTTTTCATTGCCGCTCATCCCGACGAAGGCCGGGACCCAGGTGTTTTTGACGCAGCAGCTCACCTTGTCGGGTTAGTCGGCCGCCTTGCCTGAACCAAGGGCGGAAGCTCTGAAAAAGCCTGGGTCCCGGCCTTCGCCGGGATGAGCGGATTTGGGTGGCTTGCCCCGGCGGCGCCTGGTTAGACATCAAGCGGATCAAACCGCACAATCCGGACCCGCTCATGAAACCGCCCGCCTGGCGCCAGGACCGCGCCCTCTATCCGCACAGCGTCCGGGTGCAGACCCGCTATCACGACGAGGACCGGCTGGGGCACGTCAACAACATCGCCGTTGCGGCCTACTACGACGAGGCGCGGTCGCAGCTGATGCGGCGGACGTTTGAACTGACCGGCGGGCTGACCGGCGTGCGCATCGTCACCGCCGACGTGCGGGTCAGCTACATGGGCGAGGTGTTCCACCCCGGCGATGTCGAGGTGTTCTCCGGCATCCTGCGGGTCGGCAATTCGTCGTGGGAGATCGGTCAGACCATGTACCAGAACGACCAATGCGTCGGCGTCTGCGCGACCGTGCTGGTGCAGGCCTCGTCGGCGGGGTCGAGCGCCATCGTCCCCGAGCTGCGGGCGGCGCTGGAACAGTTGATGGTCGTCGCGCCGGCGTAGGGGACATGTACCAAAGGTACGTGTCCCCTAATCGAGCCTCCGGGACGCCTCGGCCAATGGGCGCCCGCTCCGAAAGCTCGCCCGCAACCCGTCCAGTTCCAGGCCGCTAAAATCACTGTCGAAGAAGCCGGCGCCGTAGCGGTCGAGCAGGGCGTCCACCGGTCCGGACGTGAGGAGCCGGTCCGGTCGCATCCCAAGGTGCGCCTGCACGCTCGACCACGGCCAACTCGATGCGACGGCGACGAGCCCCGCCCTCACGGGATTCAGCCCGACGTACTTCACGCATCGCTGGAAATAGGCGTCATCCATCGGCGAGGACTGGAAGCGACCCTGCCACAGGCTGCCCGTCCATCCCTCCCTGGCGTTGATATACTGGCTGTATTTGAGGTGCGTGCGCCCTACGGCGATCGCCAGACTGCTGCCATCGAACGGCGTAGCGATGAGGTGCACGTGATTGGGCATGAGACAGTAGGCCCAGACCTCCACGCCGGCTTCGCCAAACTGTTCCCGGGCAATGCTCAGGTAAGAGGCATAGTCGGAGGCCTTGAAGAAGGTGCGTTGCCGTCGATTTCCGCGCTGCACGATGTGGTGCGGCGCGTTCGGGACAATGGCGCGGGCGAGGCGCGGCATGACAACACTATAGGGTGCGTTGATTTAGAATACAACCAGCGTGGAATCTCGATTGGGGGACACGTACCTGCGGTACATGTCCCCTACGCCACCCGCTTCGCCAGGGCCTCGTTGACCGCCACATAGTGGGGCCGGAAATCGCGCTCCAGCTTTTCGGCCGAGAAGGTCATGGCGAGCAGACCGCTCATGTTCTCGCCGTGGATCAGTCTTGTGCCCTCGGGCGCCGGCTCGAGCAGGAACAGGTGCGTGCCGTGGAACAGCAGCGGCACGACGCCCGTCCAGGCCAGGGCCGTGTAGGGCTCGAAGCGTGTGAGCTTTACCGTCTGGGTGACGGTCGCGCCGGGCTTGCCGGCCGGATTGAGGAAGGTCGTGCGGATCTTTCCACCCGCCCGGGCCTCGCCCTCGGCCGCGATGTTGAGCGGGCTCCACTCGTGGTAGCGGGCGAAATCGGTCAGGACCGCCCAGACCTTCGCTGGCGGCGCGGAAATGACGGCTTCAGTGCGGATCTGCTTCATGGACGGCCTCCCCGGAGACCGACGTTCTAGCGGTGATCGGACGAAAACGCATCATTGCGATGGTCAGGTGATCCACGGTTACCCACCGGTCGTATTGCCTTTCAAAGGAGACAGCCTATGGCGGTCGGATCGGAAGGCGGACTGGTTGAACGGCGCTTCATGCGCGACGCCATGCGGGCGCCGCTGCTGAACGTCGACCGGGAACAGGCGCTGGCCCGACGCTGGCGCGACGACGCCGATGACGCCGCGCTGCAGGAGCTGACCGGCGCCTACATGCGGCTGGTCATCGCCATGGCCTCGAAATTCCGCCGCTACGGCCTGCCGATGGCGGACCTTGTTCAGGAAGGCGCCGTGGGCCTGATGCAGGCCGCCGACCGGTTCGACCCGGATCGCGGCGTGCGCTTCTCGACCTACGCCGGCTGGTGGGTCCGGGCGGCCATGCAGGACTATGTGCTGCGCAACTGGTCGATCGTGCGGACCGGCACGACGGCTTCCGCCAAGAGCCTGTTCTTCAAGCTGCGCGGCCTGCGGGCCCGGCTGGGCGACCTCGAGGGCCGGCTGACCGCCGAGGCGCGGTCGACCATCGCCACGGAACTCGGCGTCGAGGAGGAGGAGGTCGAAGCGATGGCCTCGCGCATGGTCGGTCCCGACCGCTCGCTCGACGCGCCGATCAGCGCCGACGGCGAGGAGAACTGGCTGGGCCTGCTGCCCGACGAACGGGATCGCCCCGACCAGGTGGTCGAGGCCTCGATCGACGGCGAGCGTCGCAGCGGCCTGATCGGGCGCTCGATGGAGGCCCTGACCGCGCGCGAGCGGTCGGTGATCGAGGCCCGGCGGCTGGCCGAGGATCCGGTCACGCTCGAAGCCCTCGGTGCGCGGATGGGCGTGTCGAAGGAACGGGTGCGCCAGATCGAGCAGGTCGCCCTGAACAAGATGCGCGCCTACATCGAACGCGAGGTCGGCGATCCGGTCGAGGCCGGGCTGGTCGGCTAACGCGCGGCGCCGTCGTGGGCCGGCGGTCGGCCACGCTTCGGCGCGGCGCCGGGGGCCCAGGCGGTCTCCGGCGTCAGGAACGGCAGCCGACCCTGCGGGTCGAAGCCGATGTCCGGGGGCGTGACCTGCCACAGCGGCGTCCAGGCTCCAGCCGCTTCAAGCCTTGACCGCACCGCCACCGCCGCGTCGGTCGGCAGCGCCGCGAACGCCGTCTGCAACGCCTGCAGACAATGGACCCGGTTGAGATTGACCGGCAGCCGCCAGTTCACGCCTTGCAAGGTAACCGCGAACGTCGCCTGTCTCGCCGCCGCGGCCGCGGCGTTGGCGGCCAGATACGGCAGATAGCCGGTCGCGGCCTCCGCCAGGAAGGGCTCCCAGTCATCCGGAACGGCGTCCAGCAGCACGCGGTCCGCGAAGTCCGACGCCCTGGCATTCCACATCCGCGCCACCCATTCGAACACCGCCGGCGCCGTGTCGCGCATGATCCGCGCCGGCGTCGGGTCGAGGCTGAAATGGCGGAACATCGAGCCCATGAAGCCGAAGTCGGCCAGGCTGGGCCGGTCGCCGAGCAGAAACGGGCGCGTCGCGAGGATCGCCTCCAGCGTCGCCAGGGTCCGGTGGTAGAGGTTTTCGACCGCGCCGCGCGTGGCCGGGGTGATCCCATCGCCGCGCACATACTTGCGTTGCTGGCGCGCGATGATCACAGCCGTGCGCAGAGCCAGGGGTCCAGGCACATCGCGCAGCATCTCCGCGGCGATACGGCGGCCCATCAGCGCCGTGTCCGGCTGGAAGCTCCAGCGGTAGTGCAACGCCGGGCGCCAGAGCCATTCGTCGGCGTAGTCCTCGAGCAACAGGCTGAAGAAGCGCAGGGCGGGATCGCGCGGCGTGACCTCAGGGCCGGCGCGGCGCGCCTCGATCCAGTCGATGATCGCCGTCGTGTCGGTCATCCAGCGGCCATCGACCAGCTCGACGGCCGGCATCTGGGCCATCCCCGTCACCCCGGCGGCGCGACGCAGGCCGGCTGTATCCATGTCGACAAAATCGAACGGCAGTTCGCGGTACCGCAGGTAGGCCTGCAGCTTGCCGGTGAAATAGGACAGATCGAGACCGTGCACCCGCATCCCGGCCAGGGCGGCCAGATCCGGGTGCGGGGCCTGGCTCATTTCGCCTTGTCGCCCATGACGCGAAGGCCCAGCAGTGTGACGGCGATCAGGACCGCTTCGATGACCATCGGCGGGATCAGGACCTGGCCGCCGTGGGTCAGGGCCAGGTTCAGCACCCGGCCGGTCAGGGCGATCGACAGCAGCAGCAGCACCGGCTTCAGCCACTTGGCGTCGTTACGGACAACGGCCAGCAGGAACATCACGCCAGACGCGCCGAAGAAGCCGGCCATGTCGGCGCGCAGCGTCCCGAGGCCGGCCGGTCCGTCGACCAGCAGCCCCATGGTCGCGCCGATCTTGTCGGGCGCCATCCAGAACCGGCTGGCGAGCAACAGGGCCAGCAGGCCGATCAGGCCGATCAGGCCCCGCGTCAAAGTCCGGACCACAGGCCCCTCCCCTTTTGTTTCCCGCCACCGGGCGAAACGCCAGGCCGCGAATGCGATGAGCCCGAACACCACCAGCAGGCCCGCCGTCAGCGGGACGGCGAACTTCTCGGCGATGCGCAGGAAGATGTTCTTGGCGACCTCCTTGTCGGGCGCGTAACCCGGCGGGATCTCGGCCACGCCGACCCGCGCCGCCCAGGCGCGGTAGTCGGCCAGCAGTTCGGCGGCCTTCTCCGGCATCGCCGCGCTGAGATCCTTCGTCTCGCCCGGATCGCTGGCGATGTCGTAGAGCCGCCAGCGCGGATCGCCGAGGCCGCCGGCGTTGCGGGTCAGCTTCAGGTCGCCCTTGAACAGGGCCGAGTCCCCGGCCGCTTCCATCCCGATCGGCGCGTCGGGAGCATGGGCCCGATCGGCCACGCCGCTGAGCACGCCGCGCAGGCTGGCGCCCTCGATCGGCGCGGCGGGCGCGGGGGCGGCAGTAAGGCCGGCGTAGTCCAGCAGGGTCGGGGTGATGTCGCTGATAATCGAGAAGGCGTGGGTGGTGGCGGCCTTGCGCACGCCCGGCCCTGACACGATCAGCGGCACGCGCGTGCCGCCCTCCGAGGCGTAGAACTTGAACAGGCTCATCGGCGCGGCGGCCGCGCTGGCCCAGCCCGGCCCGATGGCCGCATAGGTTCCCTTGCCGCCCAGGCGCTTGCCGTCCCAGGCATAGCCGACGCTCTTCATCCAGAGCTTGAACACGGGCTCAACGGTCGGGTCGCCGGCTTCCGGGCCGTTGTCGGACAGCACGACGAACAGAGTGTTGTCGTACTGCCCGGTCGTCTTGAGATGGGCGATCAGGCGGCCGATGTGATGATCCGCCGCCTCCAGCATGCCGGCGTTGACCGCCATGCGTCTGGCGGCCAGCTGCTGCTCGGCAGGCGTCAGCCTGCTCCAGGCCTTCACATTCATCGGCATCGGCGCCAGCGGCGTACCGGCCGGGATCAGACCCGCGCGGATGGCGCCCTCGTAGCGGCGCTGGCGCTGGGCCTGCCAGCCGTCCGCATAGCGGCCCTCATACTTGCGGACATACTCGTCCGGCGCCTGGATCGGGATGTGGATGGCCAGCAGCGGCAGGTAGGCGAAGAACGGCCGCCCGTCGTCGGGCTTGCCATCGACGTAACGGATGAGGGTGTCGACCAGGAACCGCGACGAATAATAGTCCTTCGGCAGGGTCGCCCGCTTGCCGTCCTCGAACCAGTCGGCCTGTTTGTAGATCGGGAAATAGGGCCGCTGCTCCCAGTTGTCCGACCCGGTGGCGTCCATCGGGAACGAGCGTTCGAAGCCGCGATCGACCGGCAGGTCGCCGGGCCCATGCCCCAGATGCCACTTGCCGGCCATGTAGGTGTGATAGCCGCCGGCCTGCAGCCGACTGGCCAGGGTCACGACATTGGCGGCGAGCCGGCCCTGGTAGGCCGGGTCGTGGCGGTGCTCGGGCGGCGTCGATTCCGGCAGGTTGGCGACCCCGGCCGTGTGGCTGTCGACGCCGGTCAGCAGCATCGCCCGCGACGGGGCGCACATGGGGGTGGCGTGGAAGTTGGCGAACCGCACGCCGGTGGCGGCCAGGCTGTCGATGGTCGGGGTGGCGATCTCGCCGCCATAGGCGCCGAAGTCGGTGTAGCCGGCGTCGTCGACGACGATGACCACGATGTTGGGAGCCTTCACCGGAAGGGGGGCCGCGGCGCTCGGCCCGAAAGCCAGCGCCAGCAGCCCCGCCGCCATGATCCCCAGGAGCCGCAGGCCGGCGCGATTCCCCTTCGCTCCCGCCAGCATCCCCGTCATGGCCGCTTTCCTCCCGTGACCCGCCCCCCGGCGGATGCAAATAATAGCACCCGGACTGCCAATTACCAGCGGGTAACTTGTGACTAGTCGGCCTCGGCCTCGGTCGCCAGGCCGGCCGCCAGCGGGTGGGCGTCGTGCGCGACCGGGCCCCGCGCCAGCTCGCGCGCGAGGGTGTCGCGGTCGAGCTCGCCCTCCCACCGGGCCACCACCAGCGTCGCCACGCCATTGCCGACCAGGTTGGTCAGGGCCCGGCACTCGCTCATGAACCGGTCGATTCCGACGATCAGGGCCAGGGCCGTGATCGGGATGTCGGGCACGACGGCGAGGGTCGCGGCCAGGGTGATGAACCCGGCCCCCGTAACGCCGCTGGCGCCCTTGGAGGTCAGCATGGCCACGCCGAGAATCGTCCCGAGCTGCCAGAGGTCCAGGTGGGTGTTGGTCGCCTGTGCCAGGAACAGCGTGGCCAGCGTCATGTAGATGTTGGTGCCGTCGAGGTTGAAGCTGTAGCCCGTCGGGATCACCAGGCCCGTGACCGACTTCGACGCGCCCAGCCGCTGCAGCTTTTCCATGATCTGCGGCAGCACCGACTCCGAGGAGCTGGTCCCCAGCACGATCAGCAGCTCCTCGCGGATGTAGCTGATGAACTTCAGGATCGAGAACCCGGCCAGCCGCGCGATCAGTCCCAGCACCACCAGCACGAAGATCAGGCTGGTGGCGTAAAAGGTCCCGATCAGCACGGCGAGGTTGCCGAGCGCCGCGACGCCGTACTTGCCGATCGTGAAGCCCATGGCCCCGAAAGCGCCGACCGGCGCGAACCGCACGACGATGTGGATGATGCCGAAGAACACCCGGCCGATCTGGTCCAGCGTGTCGGCGACCCTGTCGCCGAATTCGCCGAGTCGGGCGCAGGCGAAGCCGGTCAGGATGGCGATCAGCAGCACCTGCAGCAGCTCACCGCTGGCCAGGGCGCTGAAGAAGGTGTCGGGGATCAGATGCAGCAGCCAGGCGACCACGCCGTCGCCATGCGCCGCCTTGGCCGCGTACTCGGCGGCGACCTTGGGGTCGAGGGTGGCGGGGTCGACGTTGAACCCCTGCCCCGGTTTGACGATCAGCCCGACCGCCAGGCCGACGCCCAGGGCCAGGGTCGAGACCACCTCGAAATAGATCAGCGTCTTGGCGCCGACCCGGCCGAAGGCCTTGAGGTCGCTCATCCGCGCGATGCCGCCGGCGACGGTGACGAAGATCACCGGCGCGATGACCAGCTTGATCAGCTTTATGAAGCCGTCGGCGAGCGGCTTGAGCGACACTCCCGTGGCCGGCCACACGGCCCCGACGACGACCCCCAGCGCGATGGCGATCAGGACCTGGACATAGAGCAGCTTCAGATATCGCATGCGCCCCCCGGCAAGCTGGCGACGGGGTTCCGCTGAGCCTCCCCGCACGCTATGACCGGCGCCGCGTGGCCCGGTAGCTCAGCAGGATAGAGCAGCGCTTTCCTAAAGCGAAGGTCGGGGGTTCGAGTCCCTCCCGGGCCGCCAGCGCGACGAGCGGGTCGCTCGGTCCCGGTTCTAGCCGCCCGGGTGCAGCCCCGGGGCCTCCTGGCCGGTGCGGGCGACATACTCCGAGTAGCCGCCGCCATACTGATGGGCGCCCTCGGGGGTCAGTTCCAGCACTCGGTTCGACAGGGCTCCCAGGAAATGGCGGTCGTGGGAGACGAACAGCATCGTGCCCTCGAAGTCCGCCAGGGCCGCGACCAGCATCTCCTTGGTCGCCATGTCGAGGTGGTTGGTCGGCTCGTCGAGCACGAGCAGGTTCGGCGGATCGAACAGCATGCCGGCCATGACCAGCCGCGCCTTCTCGCCGCCGGAGAGGACGCGGCAGGGCTTTTCCACATCGTCGCCGGAGAAGCCGAAGCATCCCGCCAGGGTGCGCAGCGCGCCCTGCCCCGCCTGCGGGAACGAACTTTCGAGGGACTCGAAGATCGTCTCCTCGCCGTCCAGCAGGTCCATGGAATGCTGGGCGAAGTAGCCCATGCGGACGCTGGCGCCGATGTTGACCGTACCCTGGTCGGGCGTGATGGCGCCGGCCACCAGCTTCAGCAGCGTCGACTTGCCCGCGCCGTTGGCCCCGAGGACGCACCAGCGCTCCTTGCGGCGCACGAGGAAATCGAAACCGTCGTAGATCGACTGGTCGCCGTAGCCCTTGTGGACGCCCCGCAGGTTGATCACGTCGTCACCCGACCGCGGCGGGCTCCTGAACTCGAACTGCACCGACTGGCGGCGGCGCGGCGGCTCGACGCGGTCGATCTTGTCGAGCTTCTTCACCCGGCTCTGGACCTGGGCGGCGTGCGAGGCGCGCGCCTTGAACTTCTCGATGAACCTGATTTCCTTGGCCAGCATCGCCTGCTGGCGCTCATACTGGGCCTGGCGTTGCGTCTCGCTGAGCGCGCGCTGCTGGTCGTAGAAGTCGAGATCGCCCGAATAGGTGATCAGCGAGCCGCCATCGATCTCCACAACCTTGCCGATGATGCGGTTCATGAAGGCGCGGTCGTGCGAGGTCATCAGCAGCGCGCCGTCGTAATTCTTGAGGAAGGCCTCGAGCCAGATCAGGCTTTCCAGGTCCAGGTGGTTGCTGGGTTCGTCCAGCAGCATGCCGTCGGGCCGCATCAGCAGGATGCGGGCCAGCGCCACGCGCATTTTCCAGCCGCCGGACAGCAGGCCGACATCCGCGTCCATGCGCTCCTGGCTGAAGCTGAGGCCGGCCAGCACTTCGCGCGCCCGGGCTTCCAGCGCATAGCCATCCAGCTCCTGAAAGCGCTCCAGCACCTCGCCGTAGCGCTCCATGACCGCGTCCAGCTGGTCGGCCTGGTCGGGATCGACCATGGCCGCTTCAAGCGTCGACATCTCGGCGGCGAGCGCGCTGACGGGACCGACGCCGTCCATGACGGCGGCGACGGCGCTCTGGCCTGACATCTCGCCGACGTCCTGGCTGAAGTAGCCGATCGTCATGCCGGGATCGATGACGACAAGGCCGTCGTCGGGCCGCTCCTGGCCGGTGATCATCCGGAACAGCGTCGTCTTGCCGGCGCCGTTCGGGCCGACCAGCCCGACCTTCTCCCCCTTCTGGACGCCCATCGAGGCTTCGATGAACAGGATCTGGTGGCCGTTCTGCTTGGAGATGTTGTCGAGGCGGATCATGGGGCGGTCTGCTAGCCCGGGCGCAGGACGAACACCAGCCTTCGAGTCAGGTCGAGCCACGGGGCAGCGTCGTTCGCAGAAGCGCTCTTGAAGGGCCCCGGGGAAACGATCTGTCGACCTTCGACGACCTCTCTCTTGCTGGAGCCGGCTCGCCCCCTGACTGCCCTCACCGCCAGACAGTCACCGGTGAACCGCGCTGCCGCGCGACCGGGTGACAAATCCCAGGTCTAGCCGGCGCTTGAGGTGGAGCGGGAGGCGTCCGAGCCACCAGCTGCGGCCGCGGAGGGCCAGGCCGGTTCCGTCGCCGAGGTCCATGATCGACAGCCAGGTCGTCTGGGGCCGGAAGGCCTCAAGCGGCCGCCCGTGCGCCAAGGCGGCCAGGTTGCGCGCCAGGACCGGCGACGCCCTCACGCCGAAGACGCCCACGCAGGGTCGCGGATCCGAGGCGATCACCGCGCAGTCGCCGGTGGCGAATATCCGCGCGTCGCCCGTCGTCTGCAGGGTCGGGAGGGTCAGCAGCCGGCCTTCGGGATCAACAGGCAGGCCGAGGCCGCCCAGCATGTCGGGCGCGACCAGGCCGGTCGCCAGAATGAGGGCGTCGCAGTCCAGTTCCTGACCCGAGGCCAGCCGACAGACCCTCTCGCCGCGCGACACGACCTTTCCGTCCACGACGGTCGCCCCACGTCTTTCAATCGCTGCGACCACGGCCCGGATCGCGGCCGGCGGGGCCCACGCGCCGCCGGGCGGCGGACCGACAAGCGTCACCCGGGGCGCTACGCCGGATCGTTCGCAACGCCCGACGAGCGCCGCCGTGACCTCGATCCCGGCCTGACCGGTTCCGGCGACCACCAGGGCGGGACATCGGCCGGTCCGCGCGATCCCGGCCTGAAGCCAGTGTCCAAGGTCCAGCAGGCGCGGCAGCGGCTTTACCGACCAGACGTTGGCCGCGTCCCCAAGCGCGTGGAGATCGGCGGTCCGGCTGCCGATGTTCAGTGACAGGGCGTCCCAGGCCAGCGTCGTTCCGTCCAGGAGGGTGATCTGGCGGCCTTCGCGGTCAATCGCCACAACCTCGGACGCGTGAAACGCGACGCCGATCTCGGCGGCCAGTCCCGCCACATCGATCTCTCCCGCGTCAGGCTCGACGGCGCCCGAGAGGATGCCGGTGGCCAGTCCGGAATAGTGAAATCGCGGGGGACTGATCAGGCTGAGCTCGATGCCCGCCGCGCTCAGTCGGGGGGCGTGCCGCAGCAGGCCCAGATGCGCATGGCCGGCGCCGGCCAGGAGGACTCTCATCGGCAGACGACGACATCGCCCTGCTCCACGAGCACACGCGGCGCGGGGGCCAGAGTCAGGCCCCGCCCGTCGGTACTGGCGCCGGTGAGAACGTCGAACGCGTAATCATGCCACGGACAGCGGATGCAGCCGTCGACCACCGGCGCCTCCCCGAGCGGCCCGAGCCAGTGGGGACAGGTGGCGGCGTGGGCGATCAGCCGGCCGTCCAGCTCAAGCAGTCGAAACCGCTCCCCGCCGAACTCGACGAGCCGCGGCAGGGTGGCGCGGACAGCCTCGACGGGGCCAAGGTTCAGGGCGGCCACAGCGTCCCGCGAGACGGTCCGACGCGCGGATAGCGCCCGCTCACGCTCGACCATCATCGCCTCGTCCTCGTCCCATAGCCCGGCGTAGATCTCGATGTAGCGCTCGCCGATCCGGGCGAGACGGTCCGGCCGGGCCTCGGCGACATGAAAGCTGACCGCGACCGCCGTCCGGTCGGTCCCCAGCGGCGTCAGGGTGGTCCAGATCTCGCTCCCCGCGCCGGGCCCCTCGACCGTCGCTGAACAATAGCGACCGGCCGCCCTGTCGATCCGCACGTCAATGGTCTGCGCGCGCGACTCGTCGCCCGGCTGGTTCACAACCCGGGCGCGCCAGCCCCAGGGGCCACTGTCCAGCAGCGTGATGCCGTGGAACTGGCCGCTGTGCAGCGCCGGGAGATGTTCCCAGTCGAGCACGTTCTCCCAGACCCGGGCGATCCCCACGGCGACGACCCGGTCATACCGGCCGGCCAGGTGGAGGCCTGAACCTGGTGACAGCGTCGTCTCGGAGGCGCCCGGCATCAGGGTCGACTACCCGCCCGCCGGCGCCTTGGCCTTGATCGCCGCCAGCAGGGCGCGGACCCGTTTGGCGTTGGCGCCCAGATCGCTGACCCCGACGCGCGAGGTCGAGCGAACGTCGACGACCGACGCGGCGGCGGTTGCGCCGGGGCGAACCCGGATCACCACGTCATCCTTGAACCCGAACCAGAAAGACTCGGCGACAGCCTCGACCCGGCCGTTGGCGACGTCGGTGGTGACGGCCTTCAGGCCCTGGGCTGTGGCGGCCTCGGCGGCGATCCGGGTGGCGTCGGCGGCCGGGACCGCCAGGGTCAGCGGCTGGATGTCCGGATTGGCGGCCTGGCCGATCTCGCCGACGGACTTGCCCTTCAGCATGGGAACGGGGGCCGTCATCGAGGTCACCGGGTTGCCGCCACCGATGGCGGCGCGCGCGGCGACGACGGCCGGTGAATACTGCGGCGGGTCCTGGATGTTGGTCGCGATGTCGTGGATCGGCGGAATGGTCTTGGCCTTGCTCATCACGCTGACGACGAAGCCGAGCGCGAGCGCGGGAACCGCCAGCGCGACCAGCGCACGGCCCCAACCCCGGCGCGGCTTGACCACAAGCGACAGGATCAGCCCGATCAGCGCGATGCCGAAGACGCCGAACAGCACCAGGGCTCCGAGCTTGAACACCAGCAGGCCGAAGCCGATCCGCCATTCGAACAGGCCGAACTTCGTGCCCAGGGCGGCGACCACGAAATACACCGGCAGCAGGACCGCCAGGACGAACGCCAGGCGAACCCAGCCATCACGGAACTTCGACATCTTTCCCCTCCTGCCTGTCCGCGACCGATGATCCGGACAGTCGTTTTCTGGCGACCAGCATGCGCCCGAACGGGGCAAGGCCGCCAGCCTGTGATTGACCTGCGTTAGCCGAACCGTTTCAGAATCGAGACCAGGCGGCGCGTCGCCGGTGAGAACAGCGCGCCCGTGTACCATTGTCCGGCCAGCCGCTTGTTGATCTCGCCGCGCGTCGGATAGGGCGCGATCATCCCGGTCAGCTGGCTCAGCTTCAGGCCGGTGGTCATCGTCAGCACCCAGAGCGGCAGGTGATCGCCGGCGTGGGCGCCGACCAGGGTCACACCGAGAATCTTGCCGCGCTTGCTGGCGACCAGCTTGGCGAAGCCGCGGACATCGCCCTCGGCCTGGGCGCGGTCGTTGTCGGCGAACGGCTGGACGAGCACCCTGACATCATCGCCATGCGCCGCGCGCGCCTGGGCCTCGGTCAGACCGACGGCCGCCAGCTCGGGACTGGTGTAGGTGACCCGGGGCACCAGAAGCGTGTCGGCGTTGATCGGCGCGGCGAACAGCGCCTTGCGGACGAACAGGCCCGCATGGGCGCCGGCCAGATGGGTGAACTGGCCGCGCCCCGCGGCGTCACCGATGGCGAAGACACGGCGGTTGCTGGTCCGCAGCGACCGGTCGGTCTTCACGCCCGCCCTGTCGAACACGACACCGGCCACGTCCAGATTGAGACCGTCGAGACTGGCCTGGCGGCCGAGCGCGATCAGCAGATGAGATCCGGCGATGCGCTGCTCGCCGTCCGGACCGGAGACGACAACCGTCGGACCGGGCTCCACGCGGACGGCCTTGCACCCGGCCAGCACCGAGACGCCGTCAGCCTTCAGCTGGTCGACCACGACCGCGGCCGCGTCAGGATCTTCGCGACCCAGGACGGCATCGGCCTCGATCAGAGTGACCTGCGCGCCCAGGCGGCGGAAGGCCTGGCCGAGCTCCGCCCCGATCGGCCCGCCGCCCAGAACGATGAGGTGGTCGGGACAGGCCTTGAGCTCGAAGATGCTCTCGTTGGTCAGGTAGGGCACGGCGTCCAGCCCCGGGATCGGAGGGACCGCGGCGCGGGAGCCCGTCGCGATGACGACCTTGCGGGCCGTGACCCGGACGCTGTCGCTTTCCACCACGCGGCGGTCGCGGAACCTCGCGGCCTCTCGCACAACCCGGACGCCGAGGCCCTCGAAGCGCTCCTGGCTGTCGATCGGCGCGATCTCGGCGATCACGTGATGCACACGGGCCATGACGGCGGCGAAGTCGACCTTCACACCGGACGCCGATATGCCGAGCGCCGTGCTGTGGCCGGCCACATGGGCCGCGTCGGCGGCGGCGATCAGGGCCTTGGACGGCACGCACCCGTAGTTGAGGCAGTCGCCGCCCATCTCGCCCTTTTCGAACAGGACGACCTTGAGCCCGAGCTGGGCGGCGCCGGCGGCGACCGACAGCCCTCCGGACCCGGCCCCGATGATGGCGAGGTCGGCGCGGACGCGGTCCTGTTTCACGACGCCTTCCCCTTCCCGGAGCGGAACCGCTGGAACAGCGTCGTTCCGAGCGACAGCAGACCCAGCGCCACCAGCGGACCGATGACGTAGGGCTCGAAGATGATCTTCAGGTTCGGCTCGCCGCCCCGCGCCAGAACCTGGCCGATACCGGCGCCGACGCTGGAGTAGATGAAGGTCGCCGGCATGATCCCGATAAGGGTTGCGAGCGCGTAGGCCCGCAGCGGCGCATTTGCCAGGGCCGAGGCCACATTGACCAGCCAGAACGGCGCCAGCGGGATCAGCCGCAGCGTCAGGATATAGCCGAACGCGCCCTCCTGGACGCCGTCCATGACGGCCTTGAGCCGTCCGCCGGACGCCTCCGCCCGCTCACGCAGGGAGGCGCCGAGGGACGTCCGGACAATGGCGAACACCAGGATAGCGCCGATGGTCGCGCCGACGACCGTCGCCGAACCGCCCACCCAGGTCCCGAACAGGAAGCCGCCGGCCAGCGTCAGAAAGAGGGCGCCGGGGATGCTGACCGCCGTCGCCGCCGCATAGACAGCGATGAACACCAGCAGGCTCAGCGCCAGATTGCTGGTCACAAAGCCGCGCAGCACCGCCTCGTTGGTCTTGAGGGCGTCGAGACTGAGATAGCGTCCCGCCCCGCTGGCGAACACAGCGATGACCGCCGCCACCAGGAGCAGAAGCGGTCCATATCGTTTGAGCATGCTTGTCGTCCCCCAAGGCCGAACGCTATCGGCCGACGCCTATCTGCGCTGGAAATTGGTCGCGCGTCACCTAAGTCAATACCTTGGCGGCTCGGGGGCGGACATGTCACCCTCCGCAGACCATGGCAGTCGGGGCGGCGAACTTGGACCAACGAACAGACGAGCGCACGACTGACGGCATTGGCCCCGCGCCGCTGTCGCCGTTCGTGTCGCCATCGGCGCCGCGGATGGATCCGCTGAAGTTCCGCGACCCTTGGGTCACGCTCGACGGATCGCGCCGCGCCGCGGTGGCCCTGACGGGGCTGGACACGCTTTGGTTCAACACCGGCACCCTGTGCAACATCGCCTGCCTGACCTGCTACATCGAGAGCTCGCCGCGCAACGACGCGCTCGTCTATCTGACGGCCGGTGAGGTCGCCGACTATCTGGCCGAGATCGAGACGACCGGCCTGGAGACCCGCGAAATCGGCTTCACCGGCGGCGAGCCGTTCATGAACGCCGAGATCATCGCCATGCTCGAGGCGGCCCTGGCGTCCGGCCGCGAGACCCTCGTCCTGACCAACGCCATGCGCCCGATGCGGCGCTTCGAGCGACAACTCGTCGACCTGCGCGCGCGGTACGGCGCGGCGCTGACGCTGCGGGTCAGTCTGGACCACTACAGCCGTGAGGTTCACGAAGCCGAACGGGGCGCCGACACCTGGGCGCCCGCCCTCGCCGGTCTGGTCTGGCTGGCCGAAAACAGCTTCTCGCTGGCCATCGCCGGACGGCGGCTTGGCGACGAAACAGAGGACGCGGCCCGCGCCGGGTATGCCGAGTTGCTGGCCGGGCTGGGCATCACGCTCGACGTCAACGATCCGTCGCGGCTGGTCCTGTTCCCCGAGATGGATGTGACGCGTGACGCACCCGAAATCACCGAGGCCTGCTGGGGCATCCTCAGCGTCGCCCCGGACTCGATGATGTGCGCCTCGAGCCGGATGGTGGTGAAGCGCAAGGGCGCCGGACGGCCGGCGGTCGTAGCCTGCACCCTGACGCCCTACGATCCGCAGTTCGAGCTTGGACACACCCTCGCCGACGCCCTGGGCAGCGTGCAGCTCAACCATCCGCACTGCGCGCGGTTCTGCGTCCTCGGCGGCGCCAGCTGCAGCGGGCGATGACGCCGCGACTTTCCGTCATTATCCCGACCCTGAACGCAGCCGGCGATCTGCCGGCGGTTCTGGCGGCCCAGGATCCCGGTGACGAGGTCATCGTGGTGGACGGCGGATCGACGGATGGCGGCCCGGCGCTGGCCCGGTCGCTCGGCGCCATCGTTCTGCAGACGCCGCCCGGTCGCGGCGGCCAGCTGGCGGCCGGCGCGGATGCGGCGACCGCTGACTGGATGCTGTTTCTCCACGCCGACACCTTGCCCGCGGCCGACTGGCGAGACGGGGTCGACCGCCACATGCAGGCGCACGACGGCGCGCGAACCGCGGCCTTCTTTCGGTTCAGGCTGGACGATCCGTCGGTTGAAGCACGCCGGCTGGAGCGGCTGGTCGCGGCGCGTGTCGCGCTGTTCAGCCTGCCCTACGGCGATCAGGGACTGCTGATCCACCGGGATCTCTACCGCGCGGTCGGCGGCTATCGACGACTGCCTCTGATGGAGGATGTCGACCTGGTCTGGCGGCTGGGCCGGCGCCGCCTGACCCCGCTGGACATCGACGCGACCACCTCGGCGCGCCGCTGGCGTCGGGACGGCTGGCTCAGGCGCAGCGCCCTCAACCTGCTCTGCCTGACCCTGTTCCGGCTCGGGACGCCCGCCCCTTTGATCGCGCGGCTCTATGGACGCTGACCGCCGCCATCTGGTGATTTTCGCCCGGACCCCGGCGTTCGGCGTCGGCAAACGCCGACTGGCGGCCGGGATCGGTGAAATGGCCACCCTGCGGTTCCAGCGGTTCATGCTCGCCGACCTGCGACGCCGGCTGGGCCGGGACCGCCGGTGGCGTACGTGGCTGGCCCTGACCCCCGACCGGGACGGTCGCGGGCGTCCTGACGGCCTGCCGCAGGGTGGCGGTGACCTGGGGCAGAGACTTCGAAGGCTGTTGAAGACGCTGCCGCCGGGTCCGGTGGTGGTCATCGGGTCGGACACCCCCGGCGTCACCCCGTCCGATATCGCCTCCGCCTTTCGTGCGCTGGGCGCCGCCGACGCCGTGTTCGGTCCGGCGCTCGACGGCGGCTACTGGCTGATCGGCCTGAGGCGGACGCCGCGTCGACTGGATCCGTTCGAGGGAGTCCGCTGGTCGACGGATCATGCGCTCGCCGACACCCTGGCCAATCTGGAGGGGCGACCTGTCGCCCGGCTGCGGACCCTGGAGGACATTGACGACCACCAGAGCTTCAAGCGCAGCCGGCATTTCCGCTAACCCCGGTCACACCGGGACATCAGGGAATGCACGTCGGTCGCCTTCAGGTGTTAGGCTTGCTCGTCAAGACCAGGGGAACCCCATGCCTCAACTGCTGATACCGGCCGCGATCATCCTCGGGCCAATAGCGCTTGTGGCCCTGGTCAGCCTGGTCCGGCGATCCGTGCGGTTCCGGTGGGCCAACGTTTTCAGGCTCTACCTGACCCTGATGTTCGGCTTCTTCGGGCTCTACGGCCACATCCTGCATCCGCAGTCCGTGGTCGAGCTCATTCCGCCCTCTTTTCCGCTGCGGACCGAGTCCAGCTACGCCAGCGGCGTGCTGGAACTGGCGTTCGCGATCCTGATCTGGACGCGCTGGGCCCGGATCACCGGCTGGGTCATCATCGCCTATCTGGCGCTGGTGCTGCCGTTCAACATCTATGGCTGGACGGTCGCGACCAATGTGCCGAGCTATGCCAATTCGCCCTGGTATCTGTGGATCCGCATCCCGCTGCAGGCGGTGTTCATCGCCTTCGCCTGGTTCGGAACCCGGAGTCGGAAAGATCCGTCAGGGCTACAGCCCTGATTTTCCGCTGGACTGACGGCGCGTCACAAGTCTCAAGACGTCGAACGCCATAGCGCCAATTCAGGGTCACACATGAAGTTCGACGACGTCATCCGCGGCCGCCGCAGCATCCGGGGCTACAAGCCCGATCCGGTTCCCAAGGCGCTGATCGAGGAAATCATCAGCCTGGCGATGCGCGCGCCGTCATCGATGAACACCCAGCCCTGGAACTTCTACGTCGTCACCGGCGAACCGCTGAACCGCATCCGCGCCGGCAACACCGAGCGGACCCTGGCCGGCGTGCCGCAATCGCGCGAGTTCCGGACGGGCCAGGCTTTCGCCGGGCAGCACCGCGACCGGCAGGTCGGCGTCGCCAAGCAGCTGTTCTCCGCGATGGGCATCGCCCGCGACGACGCGGACATGCGCCAGGACTGGGTGCTGCGGGGCTTCCGCCAGTTCGACGCCCCCGTCTGCATCATCGTGACCTATGACCGCGTGCTAGACGGCAGCGACGATACGCCGTTCGACTGCGGCGCCGTGGCGACCAGCCTGGTCAACGCCGCCTGGTCCCGCGGCCTGGGCGCCGTGATCAACAGCCAGGGCATCATGCAGTCGCCGGTGGTGCGGGAGCACGCCGGCATCGCCGATGACCAGGTCATCATGAAGAGCATCGCGCTGGGCTGGCCGGACGAGACCTTCCCCGCGAACGCCGTCGTGTCGGAACGCAAGTCGGTCGAGGAAGCGACGGTGTTCGTCGGCTTTGAGGAGCCGGCGAAGGGTTGATCGACGGCCCATCCGATCCGTGACCGGATTGGAGCGCTGGATGCAGAAGGGGGAAGCCGGGTTGAGCGATATCCTGACAAACGCGGCCGGAACGCCGTTCGTGCGGACGCCGGACGTCAATTTCGAGGGTCTGTCCGACTTTCCCCACGCCCCCAACTACCTGACGTTCGAGGGGCTCAGGCTTCACTACGTCGACGTCGGCCCGGCCGACGGGCCCGTGGCCCTGCTGATGCACGGCATGCCGACCTGGAGCTTTCTCTACCGGCACGTCATCGCCGGACTGGTCGCGGCCGGCTGGCGGTGTATCGCCGCCGACCACATCGGCTTCGGTCGCTCGGACAAGGTGACCGATGAGGGCTGGTACTCGATCAGCCGTCACGTCGCCGCACATCGGGCCCTGATCCAGTCGCTCGACCTCCGGGACGTGACGCTGATCTGTCAGGACTGGGGCGGACCGATCGGCCTCGCGCAGGTCGCCGACATGCCGGAGCGCTTCGCGCGCCTCGTGATCATGAATACCTGGCTTCATCACGCCGGCTACGACTACACGCCCGCTCTCCGGCAATGGAATGCGCAGTGGCAGGCCGGCGGCCTGTTCGAGGCCAACATCCCCGACCCGCTGTCGATCGGCTGGTTCATGATGCTCGCAACCGGCCGGATCTCGCCGCCCGACCTGTTCGGCATCGTCAACAACCGTAGTCATCCGTCCCTCGATCCTTTGGCCGATGCGGCGCGACGCGGCTACGACGCCCCCTTCGAAGGCTTCGGCGTAGAAGCGCACGCCGGTCCGAGGCGATTCCCCCTGAGCCTGCCGTTCTACAACCCGGAAGGCGGCGCGGCGGAAGACCAGGCGCGTTGGCACGCGGCGCTCGGCGACTGGCGCAAGCCGGTCCACTTCATCTGGGGTGGAGAAGACGCCGTCTTCACCGAGGCCTGGGGCAGACGCTGGGCAAGCGCCTTCCCGCAGGCCACCTTCGATCTGCTTCCGGAGGCGAGGCACTTCCTGCAGGACACGCACGGCGCCGAAATCGCCGGGACGATTCTTCGCCGGGTCGCCGAGGAACAGCGATAGTCATCCGCGTCGACTGACGGCTGAACCAGGACCAATTCGCCCGTGGCCGCACGGTCAACGCACCTTCGGCTGGCGACCCACGACCACGTCGCTGCCGGGCGCGGCATAGCGCGTGGCGGGCGCGCTAGCCTTCGTAGCGGCGGTTGAGCTTGCGCATGCCGCCGATCCAGCGGCCGTAGTCGGCGGTCTTGTTGCGCATGTAGTCAAGCACCTGGGGGTGCGGCAGGATCAGGAACTGCTCGGCGGCGATGGCTTGGACGACCATCTCGGCGAGGGGCTCCGGCTCCATCATGCCGTCGACGCTGGCCACGCCGTCGGGGTTGCCGGCCGTCATCGCCGTGCGCACGGCCTGGGGACAGAGGACCGAGACCTTGATGCCCTGGTCGCCGTGGGTGATGGCCAGCCATTCGGCGAGACCGACGGCCGCGTGCTTGGTCACCGCGTAGGGCGCCGAACCGATCTGGGTCAGCAGGCCGGCCGCCGAGGCGGTGTTGAGAAGGTAGCCGCCGCCGCGCGCGCTCATCAGGGGCACCAGATGCCGGGCGGCCCAGACATGGGCCATGACGTTGATGTCCCAGATCCGCTGCCAGTCGTCGTTGGACGCTTCCGCCCCGCCCGCGACGCCGATGCCGGCGTTGGAGCAGAACAGGTCGATCGGACCGTGGTCGCGCTCGACGGTCTCGATCAGGCCCTGGATGTCGGCCTCGCGGCTGACGTCGACCCTGAAGGCCACGCCGCCGATGCCCTCGGCGGTCGCCTTGGCGCCGGCTTCGTCGCGGTCGGCGCAGACGATCAGCCGCGCGCCCTCCGCCGCGAAGCGCTGGGCCATGGCGCGGCCGATGCCGCTGGCGGCGCCGGTGACGACGATGATGCGGTCCTTGAGATCCATGACGCTCGCGCTCCCCGTGGGATGTTTGTTCTGACTGGATAGGGTCGTTGAGCCCTAGCGGCCGCGGAACACCGGCGGGCGCTTCTCGACGAAGGCCAGGGCGGCGGCCTTGTGATCCTCGGTGGCCATGGTGCGGACCATGTGGATCGCCTCCGCGTCCATGACCTCGGAGAGCGAGCCGTGCTCGGCGATGGCGAGGTTCTTCTTCATGTAACCGATCGCCGCGGTCGGCAGGTCGGCCAGACGGCGGGCCAGGGCGGCGGCTTCCCGGGCGAGGTCGGCGGCGGGTACGGCGCGGTTGACGATGCCGAGCCGGGCCGCCTCGGCGCCGGTGATGACGTCAGCGGTGAAGTAGAGCTCCCGCGCCTTCGCCGACCCGACCAGCTTCGAGAGGAAGTAGCTGCCGCCGTAGTCGCCCGAAGCGCCGATCTTCGAGAAGGCGGTGGTCATCTTGGCGTCCTCGGACGCGATGCGGAAATCGCAGGCGAGCGCGATCGACAGGCCCGCGCCGGCGGCTGCGCCGGGAATGACGGCCAGCGTCGGCTTGGGCATCTCGTGCAGCCAGCGGCTGAAGTCCATGCCGTTGCGCAGGCTGTTGACCCGCTGGTCAAAGGTCGGCGCCTCGCCGGTGGGAGCCGCCACGAAGCCCTTCACGTCGCCGCCGGCGCAGAACGCCCCGCCCGCGCCCGTGATGACCACGGCCCGGACGTTGGGATCCAGCGCCAGTCGCGGCGCGGCCGCGGAGAGAGCCGCCAGCAGCTCGCCGGTCAGGGCGTTGCGCGCCTCCGGACGGTTCATCGTCAGGGTGGCGACGCCGTCCTCGAAAGTCTCGATCAGCTGGTCGGTCATGGTCTTCGTCCTTGTTCGCGGGCGTCGGCGTCGGGGTTCGGCCTGGAGCCTAGTTCAGCGTCCGGAGGCGGGCCACCGCGAGATTTGCATTGACCCAACGGCGCCCCCCTTCCAGGGTGTCAGTCAAACAACTGTTTGACGCAGAGTCGGGCGCGCTGCAATCGCGGTGTTGGCCCACCGATCCGGGGAGACCGCCATGAACAATGTCGTCGACATCCGTCCTGACGCCGAGGCCGAGCTGAACAACCTGGCCATGTCGAAGTCGGCCCAGCCGCTGATGGAGGCCGTCAAGCGGCACATCGCCGAGAACGTCGAGCCGATCACGGAGGAGTTCTACCGGCTGGGCGAGAACCGCAAGGATCGCTGGAGCTGGGCGCCGGGGCAGCTGGAGCTGCTGGAAACCGCCAAGGACAAGGCCAAGGCCTCCGGCCTGTGGAACTTCTTCCTGCCCGACAGCGAGATCGGCCGCGGCCTGACCAATCTCGACTACGCCTATATCGCCGTCGAACTGGGCAAGAGTCCGCTGGCCTCGGAGAGCCTCAACTGCTCGGCCCCCGACACCGGCAACATGGAGGTGCTGGAACGCGTCGGCACGCCCGAGCAGAAGGAGCGTTGGCTCAAGCCGCTGCTGAACGGCGAGATCCGCTCCTGCTACGCCATGACCGAGCCGGGCGTGGCCTCATCGGACGCCAAGAACATCGCCACCCGGGCCGAGCTCGTCGGCGACGAATGGGTGATCAACGGCGAGAAGTACTACATCTCCGGCGCCGGCGACCCGCGCTGCAAGATCATGATCTGCATGGTCAAGACGAGCCCGGACGCCGCGTCCCAGTACCAGCAGTCACAGATCCTCATCCCCATGGACACGCCCGGCGTGGAGATCCTGGGCGGCATGCAGGTGTTCGGCCACGACCACGCACCGCGCGGTCACATGCACTTGAAGCTGAACAATGTGCGGGTGCCCAGGGAGAACATCCTGCTGGGCGAAGGGCGCGGCTTCGAGATCAGCCAGGTGCGCCTGGGTCCCGGCCGCATCCACCACTGCATGCGCTCGATCGGCAAGGCCGAGCGGGCCCTGGACCTGATGGTCAAGCGGGCGACGACACGCGTCGCCTTCGGCAAGCCGCTGATCCAGCTGGGCGGGAATCTTGAGCTGGTGTCCCGCGCGCGCATCGAGATCGAGGCCATGCGGCTGATGGTGCTGAAGGCGGCCAAGGCCATGGACGTTCTGGGCAACCAGGAAGCCCGCGTCTGGGTCAGCATGGTCAAGGCCATGGTGCCCGAGAAGGTCTGTCTGATCATCGACCAGGCGATCCAGATCCACGGCGCCACCGGCATCTCGCAATGGACGCCGCTGGCCGAGCTCTACACCGACGTGCGCCACCTGCGCTTCGCCGATGGTCCGGACGAGGTGCACCACATGGTCGTCGGCCGGGCCGAGCTGAGGCAGCACTGAGACCTTTTGGGCCTCCGGGGTTCAGCCCCCGGGGCCCATCCCGGTGACCGGGAACGCCGGCTCTTCCAGACCCTGCAGGGCCGGGCTGGCGTCAGCCTGGTCGAAGCCGGTCATGATGCGGGAGAAGCGGTCCTGGACGGCGACCCGCATGCCCGGATGGGTGAAGATGTAGCGCTCGTCGTTCTGGATCGCTTCCAGCACCCGGCGACCGACGCATGTCGGGTCGATGCCGCCCTGGACGAACTCCGAGGCCACCAGGTTTTCGGGCGCGTCCGGACCGCCGAAGCGGTCGGGGCGGTTGCGGCGCGACTGGTCGATCCTGGTCTTCACGAAGCCGGGGCAAAGAACGCCGACGCCGATGTTCTCGGGCGACAGCTGCACGGCCCAGCCTTCCGACAGGGCGACCACGGCGTACTTGCTGGCGCAATAGGGCTCCATGCCGGGGGGCGAGATGAGGCCGGCCATCGAGGCGGTATTGACCACATAGCCGCCTTCGCCGTGGGCGCGCAGGTGCGGCAGGAAGGTCTCCATGCCGTAGACGACGCCCATCAGGTTGACTTCCATCACCCAGTCCCAGTCGGCCGCGGCGACCTCGCCGACAGGGCCGCCGGCCCCGACGCCCGCGTTGTTGCAGACGACATGGACCTTGCCGAAGGTCTCGAGGGTTTTCTCGGCGGCGGCCTGCAGGGCGGCGCGGTGGGCCACGTCGCAGAGCACGCCGGCGGCGCGGATCTGACGCTCCTCCAGACCTTTCACCGCTTCAGCAAGCGCCGTCGCCTCGATGTCGGCGAGCATCACCGACATGCCGGCCGCGCCGAAGGCCTCGGCCATGGCCAGGCCGATGCCGCTGGCGCCGCCGGTGATGAAGGCTGTCTTGCCGCTGACGTCGCGCATGGGAGGTCCTTTCGAAGCGCCGGTCCGCCCGCGTCCGTTTCGCGGCGAATCCCGATCCCATCGACATACACCCACGGCGCGCGATCAGGAGAGCCGGTCGCGAAAATCCTCGTAGGCGAACTGGCGAACCAGGGTCAGGGCGTCGGTCTCGCTGTTCCACAACGCGATCGCCGGTAGAGGCACCCCGTTGAACGTGTTGGTCTTGACCATCGAATAGTGGGCCTGGTCGAGGAAGGCGATCCTGTCGCCCGGACGGGGCGCGGCGGCGAAGCCGTAGTCGCCGATGATGTCGCCCGCCAGGCAGGAGGGCCCGCCGATCCTGACCGTGACGCCGTCGCTGTGCTCGTTGAGAAGGGCCGGCCGGTAGGGCGCCTCGATCACGTCGGGCATGTGGCAGGTGGCCGAGATGTCGGTGATCGCCACCGGCATGGCGTTGTCGAAGGTGTCGAGGATTTCGCCGACCAGGATGCCGGTGTCCAGCGCGATGGCCTCGCCGGGTTCAAGGTAGAGCTGCAGATCGTGGCGCCCGGCGATTCCACGCAGGAAGGCGACCAGATCGTCCCGTCGGTAATCGGCGCGGGTGATGTGATGGCCGCCGCCGAGGTTGAGCCATTTCAGGCCCGGCAGCATCCCGGCGATGCGGGGTTCCAGCGAGGCCCAGATGCGCTCGAGCGGTTCGAAGCCCTGCTCGCACAGCGCATGGACATGCAGGCCATCGACACCCTCGAGATGCTCCGCGCGCAGCTGAGACACCGGAAAGCCCAGCCGCGAGCCGGCCTGGCAGGGGTCGTACTTGGCGACCTCGGCCTCGCTGTGCTCGGGGTTCAGGCGCAGGCCGATGTCGAACGTCTCGCCCTGTTCCCGCGCGGCGGCGATCAGGTCGCCGAACCGGGCGATCTGGTCCGGCGAGTTGAAGATCACGGAGTCGGACAGCCGCAGGAGCTCGGGCAGATCCTCGCGCTTGTAGGCCGGACTGTAGGTGGTCAGGTGGCCGCGGTAGTGCTCGCGCGCCAGCCGGGCTTCCCACAGGCCCGAGGCGCAGGTCCCGTCGAGGTGCGCCCCGACCAGGTCGGCCAGCGACCACATCGAGAAGGCCTTGAGCGCCAGCAGGACCCGGGCGCCGGACCGGGCGCCGATGTCCTGCAGCACCTCGAGATTGCGCCGGACGGCGACCTCGTCGACCACGAAGCAGGGCGACGGGACGCGGGTCAGATCAAAGCGGGCGAAAGCGCCGGGGCCGGCGGACCTGGTTTCCATGGAACGCGATCAGAAGGCCAGCGGAGCGTCCAGCTCCCGGACCTGCCACGGCAATCCATGCGCGTTGAGCATGTCCATGAAGGGGTCGGGATCCAGCTGCTCCATGTTGAACACCCCCTCCCCCTTCCATCGGCCGGTGAGGATCATGGCCGCGCCGATCATCGCCGGAACGCCGGTGGTGTAGCTGACCGCCTGGTTGCCGGTCTCGGCGTAGGCGGCCTCGTGGTCGCAGACGTTGTTGACGTAGAGCGTCTTCCGCACGCCGTCCTTCACGCCCGTCGCGATCGTGCCGATGTTGGTCTTGCCCTTCGTCAGCGGCCCCAGCGAGGCGGGCTCGGGCAGCAGGGCCTTGAGAAACTCGATCGGAATGATCTCGCGGCCCTGGAACATCATCGGCTCGATGCGCGTCATGCCGATATTCTCCAGCACTTCCAGGTGCTTGAGATAGGAGTCGCCGAAGGTCATCCAGAACCGGATGCGTTTGATCTCCGGGTAAAACTTCACCAGCGATTCCAGCTCCTCATGGTACATGAGGTACATGTTTTTCGGGCCGACCTGGTCGAAGTCGAACACCTGCTTGTGGCTCAGGGCCGGGCCCTCGATCCACTGGCCGTTCTCCCAGTGACGCGACGGCGCGGTGACTTCGCGCAGGTTGATCTCGGGATTGAAGTTGGTGGCGAAGGGCAGGCCCGTGTCGCCGCCGTTGCAGTCCAGGATGTCGAGCGTGTCGATCCGGTCCAGCAGGTGCTTGCGGGTCCAGGTCGTGAACACCGAGGTCACGCCGGGGTCGAAGCCGCTGCCCAGCAGGGCCATGAGGCCCGCGTCCCGGAAGCGGTCCTGATAGGCCCACTGCCAGCTGTATTCGAACTTCGCCTCGTCGCGCGGCTCGTAGTTGGCCGTGTCCATGTAGTGGACCCCGGCCGCCAGGCAGGCGTCCATGATGGTCAGGTCCTGATACGGCAAGGCCAGATTGACCACGAGGGCGGGCCCGACCGACCTGATCAGCGCCGTGGTCGCGGCGACGTCGTCGGCGTCGATCCGCGCCGTCCGGATGGTCACGCCCGTGCGCTGCTTCACGGACGCCGCGACCGCATCGCACTTCGACAGGGTGCGGCTCGCCAGGGTGATGTCCGAGAAGATGTCGCTGTTCATCGCCATCTTGTGGACCGCGACCGACCCGACGCCGCCGGCGCCGATAACCAATACTCTGCTCATGTAGTTCTTTCCGGCGTCGAAGAAGCCATCGCGACAAGCCCGCCAACGGACAGTGCGCCCCGATTATCATGTCGGCGGCGAAGGGAATAACCCTCAAACCAATTCGAGTGGGGCGGATCGGACCCGAAGCGCGCCATTGCGGCCCGAGCGATGCCCCCGCACCCGTCTGTTTGAAGACTCGCGGGGTTGCAAGTCGGGACACGTTGTCATTGGACTGACCGGACCACTCGCTCCGTCGTCGCCAGCTTCGAAAGTCTCGCGGACATGCCGCCAGTCAGACCGCGCCTTGCCCTGTTCCAGCCGGTGATTCCGCAGAACGTCGGCGCCTGCATCCGGCTGTCGGCCTGTTTCGGCGTCGACCTGCACGTCATCGAGCCCGTCGGCTTCCGGTTCGACGACAGCGCCATGAAGCGCGCCGCGCTGGACTACGGGCCGCTGGCGCACATGACGCGGCATGGCGACTGGGACGCTTTCCAGCGCGACCGGGCGCCGGGCCGACTGGTGCTGTTCACGACGAAGGGCGCGACGGCGCTGGACGCCTTCGCCTTCAGGCCTGACGACGTGCTGCTGTTCGGCAGCGAGACGGCCGGCGCGCCGGAGGCCGTGCACGCGGCGGCCGATGCCCGCGTCGTCATCCCGCTGCGGCCGGACGCCCGGTCGCTGAATCTCTCGGTCAGCGCCGGCATCGGCCTGTTCGAGGCGCTTCGCCAGACCGGGGGTCTGACGAGCTGACAGGCGTCAGGAATCGGCGGGCGGCTTCCGCCGGAGCGCCGCGGCGATCACGTCGTGGCGGGCGCGGGTGATGTCATAGGTGATGAAGATGGCCATCGAGACCAGCGACAGCAGCGCCGCGGCCGGCGCCCACATCAGGATCAGCCGGAACTGCACATCGGCCGGCAGGATCGCGCCGATCGTGTGCCCGACATCCTTGGGGAAGTGGATCAGGCCCAGCGCCACGCCGGCGACCATGACGCCGAGGCCTGTCGCGGCCTTGCCGGCGAAACCGAGACCCGAGAAATAGAGTCCCTCCCGACGACGGCCGAACAGATGCTCGTGCTCGTCAGCGGCGTCGGCCATCATCGAGGGGTAGGCCACCGAGACAAAACCCACACCGAGCCCGGCGATGAAGGAGTTGATCGCCAACGGCAGCAGGGCCGCGTCGCCGACCGGGGTGTACAGGCCCGCCAGTCGAAGAATCGGCAGCACCAGCCAGACGCCGATCAACAGCAGGAAGCCAACGATCACGACTTCCTTCTTTTCGAGCTTTCGCTGCAGCATCGGCGCGCCCATGACGCCGAGCAGGATGCCGACGAGATAGGCGTAGCCGAGCACCTGCAACAGCTCGCTCTTCAGCCGCCAGACGAAGGCGTAGGCATAGTTGTTGAGGCTGGCGTTCACGCCGATGGCGACGAACACCACGACGGCCGAAAAGAACAACACCCGGAACGACCGGTTGCGGAAGATCTCCGCCATGTCGCCTGGAAGCCGGCGCCACATGGCGCCCTCGATGCGCGGCGGCTGGGGCAGTCCGGCGGCGTAGCGCCAGATGCCCAGGCAGCAGAGCGTCATGCACAGCAGCAGCAGGGCGGAGACCGACCAGCCGAAGCCGGGGTAGCCCTCGGGCCGCTGCAAGCCGCCCTTGGCGAAGAAGAAGGTGTAGCCGATCGCCAGGATGACCACCGTGGCCAAGATCCCGGCGATGGCGCGGAATACCACCACGCTGGTGCGCTCGGTGTAGTCGCTGGCCATCTCGGCCCCGAGCGCGATGTAGGGCACGTTGAACAGCGAGATGAAGCTGCGCGCGGCTACCGACATGACCGCCAGCCAGCCGAACAGGCCGGTCTGACCGAGACCCTGCGGCGGTGAGAACAGCAGGCCGATGGAGATCGCGATCAGCGGCGCGGCGAGCATCATCGGCGGAAGGCGACGACCGAACCGCGACTGGATGTTGTCGGACCAGGAACCCACGACGGGGTCGACCACAGCGTCGAAGGCCAGGCTGACCGCGAGCGCCGCGCCGACCAGGGCGCCGGACAGGCCCAGCACCGCGGAGTAGTAGAAGAAGACAAACCCGATGGCCGCGTCGAAACCACCGCTCTGGGCCGCCTGACCCAGACTGTAGGACAGTTTCACAAGCGCCGAAGGTCTTGGGCCGTGCCCGCTCGCGGTCGGCGCGGCCGTGTCTTCGACGATCGACAAATCCATCCCCCCGAGGGCGTACTGCTTTTGTCGAAGGGTAACGGGCGTGCGCCTTGTGGCAATGACCGCAGCGCCGATTCCGCCTTCCGGCGTTGAGAATTCGTGTTTCCCCAGGGTGAGCGGCGACGTCGCGACCGGGCCTTGCCTTCCCCGCCGTCCGGCTGGCATTTCAGGGTCCAGGGAGAACGCCATGATCACATTCGAGCTCACCGAAGAGCAGTCCATGATCCGCGACAGCCTCAAGGGCTTCGCGGCTGACGTGCTGGCGCCGGCCGCGCGCGCCATCGACGAGTCCGGCGCGATGCCCGCGGATGTGATCCGTCAGGGCTGGGACTTCGGCCTGATCGCCGCCTCCATTCCGGAGGCCTACGGCGGCGGCGGCGGCGAGCGGTCCTGCATGACCAACGCGGTGGCGCTGGAGGCGCTCGGCGGCGGTTGCGCCAGCCAGGCCGTGGCCATCATGGCGCCGGGCCAGTTCGTCGGCGCCCTGCTCGACTTCGGCACCGAGGCCCAGAAGGCCGAGCATCTGCCGCGCTTCGCCGGGACCGAGCCGGTCGCCGCCGCGGTGGCGATCCAGGAGAGCCAGTTCGGCTTCGCCGCCGGCGCGCCGCGGACCACCGCCATCCGCAAGGGCAACGGCTGGGTGCTGAACGGCGAGAAGCGGCTGATCCCTCTGGGCGACCGGGCCGAGACCTTTCTGGTGCTGGCGGCAGAACCCGAGAACGGCGGCGCCGTCTCCGCCTTCATCGTCCCGCGCGACACCGCCGGCCTTACGGTCTCCGCCGAGAACGGGACCCAGGGCCTGAAGCCTGTCCCGAAAGGCCAGATCAAGCTGGACAGCGTCGAACTGCCCGGCTCGGCCCGCCTCGGCGGGGACGCCGGCATCGACGCGACGCGCCTGGTCAATCAGGCCCGGGTCGGCGCCGCGGCGGTGGCGGTCGGCCTCAGCCGCCAGGCCACCGACTTCGCCATTCCTTACGCCAAGGACCGCGTCGCGTTCGGCGAGCCGATCGGCAAGAAGCAGTCGATCGCCTTCATGCTGGCCGACATGCACATCGAATGCGAGGCGATGCGCTGGATGGTCTGGAAGGCCGCCAGTCTGCTGGAACACAACGATCCGGGCGCGGCCAAGGCCAGCGTGCTGGCCCAGGACTATGTGCGGCGCAAGGCGGTGAAGATCGCCGATGACGCCCTGCAGATTTTCGGCGGCCACGGCTTCATCCGCGACCTGCCCCTCGAAATGTGGCTGCGCAACGCCCGCACCCTGACCGTCCTCGACGGTCCGGTCTCGGTTTAGGGAGAACGACCATGGCTGACTTCCGTCTCTCCGACATCGACCAGCAGATCCTCGACAAGGTCGTCGAGGTCGGCAATTCGACCGTCCAGCACACCCGCTACTACGAAGACCACGAGCACGAGGTCCCGCCAGCGCGGCTGGACGGTGAGGTCGGCTTCGAGGCGGTGTTCCCGCTGTTTGGCCAGCGCAAGCCGGACGACACCCCGCTGATGACCTTCATGATGGCGGTCAGCATCGCGCGGGGCTCAACCAACGGCGTCGTTCGGGGTCTCGGCCTCGGCATGCCCAACGGCCGCGCCGGAGGCCTCGGCAACGCGGCCCTGCAGTCGGCCGGGACGCCCGAGCAGAAGGCCAAGTGGGGCAACCTGTTCCTGGCCATGTCGATCACCGAGCCGGGCGTCGGCTCCGACACCAAGGCGATCCAGGCCACCGCCCGTCTCGACGGCGACGAATGGGTGATCAACGGCGACAAGATCTTCGTCACCGACGGCGTGCGCGCCGACGGCGCCATCGTCTGGGCGACCATCGACAAGTCGGCCGGCCGGGCCGGCATCAAGTCCTTCCTGGTGCTCAAGGATGCGCCCGGCTTCGAACTGGTGCGCCAAGAGAAGAAACTTGGCATCCGGGCGTCGGACACCGCCGCCTACGCCTTCCGCGATTGCCGCGTTCCGCGTGACGCCCTGCTGGGCGGCGACGAGACGGTCCCCAAGGACGGTGGGTCGGCCGGCTACAAGGGGGTGATGAAGACCTTCAACATGACCCGTCCGGCCGTCGCCTCCGGCGGCGTGGCCAAGGCCAAGGGCGCGCTCGAGTTCGCCAAGGCGGCCATGGCGGCCGAGGGGATCGAGGTCGACTGGAGCAAGAGCTTCACCCAGCGCAACGCCGTCGAGCAGAAGCTGATCGAGATGGAGGCCGACACCGAAGCGGCCGCTCTAACCGTGCTGCACGCGGCCTGGCTCAGCGACGTGCGCAAGCCGAACAACCTCGAGAGCTCGATCTGCAAGGCCAAGGGCGGCGAGGTCTGCCGGACCATCCCGCAGGCGGCGATGGACGTGCTGGGCGGCATGTCCGTCAGCCACGACCATCTTGTGGAGAAGTATCTGCGCGACGGCCGGATCAGCGACATCTACGAGGGCACCGGCCAGATTCAACGGCTGATCATCGCCCGCGAGATCCTCGGCTACTCCTCCGAAGAGTTGACCTGAGGCGCGTCAGTCGTAGCAGGCGAACGACCGGACGACCTTGCCGTCTGGCCCGAATTCGAAGGTCTCGGCGGCGGTCTGTCCGCGATGGTTGCGGTAGCGGATCGTCAGGCACTCGTGCCCGGTCAGGACCTGCAGCAGCTCGAATTTGAGGGCCGGCTGGGCGTCCAGCCCGCCACGCCAGTAGGCGCGCAACGCCTCCAGCCCGACCACGCGCCCGTTGCCCACCCGCGCCTGCGCGACGGGCGACAGAAACACGATCTCCGGCGCGTAGTGCGACAGGATGCGGTCCAGGTCATGGGCATTCCAGGCGCCCACCCACTCTTCGGCGAAGGCTCCGGGGTCGGTCATGGCATCGTCTCCAGTCAGGCTTCGTCGGGGCGATCAGAGATCACGGCCCAGCCGCTCGGCGATCGCCGCCGCCGCGTCGGCGTCTCGCCGGTAGAACGTCCACTGCTTGATCCGCTTCGCCGTCACAAGGCCTGCCGCCGTGAGAAGCCGCATGTGCTCGCTGAGCGTCGAGGGGGTGACCTGAAGCTTGTCCGCCAGGAACAGGGCGCAGACACCGTCCTCGACCAGATCGCCATCGACCTGCGGCGGAAAATGGGCTCGGGGGTCCTTGAGCCAGGCCAGGATCTGCAGACGGCGCTCGTTGGCGAGGGCGCGGAAAATGTCGGCGGTTTCCATTTTGTTAGTTTGCCAATCGACGAACTTATGTCAAGCCTGCGGCGTTCTGACTGGACTGGATGCCATGCAAACCTACCCCTTCGAGACCGTGGACGTCTTCACCGAGCGCCGCTTTGGCGGCAACCCCCTGGCCGTCGTAACCGATGCGCGCGGCATGCCCGCCGAGGAAATGCAGGCGCTGGCGGCCGAGTTCAATTTCAGTGAAAGCACCTTCGTTCTGCCGCCGGAGGACCCGGCCAACAGCGCCCGGGTGAGGATCTTTCACCGCACGGCGGAAATGCCGTTCGCCGGACATCCGATGGTCGGCACAGCCTTTGTTCTGGCCCGCAAGGGACTGGACCGCGACGGCGTCCTTCTGTTCGAGGTCCCCGCCGGTCTCGTGCGGATCGAGATCAGCCGGAATGCCGAGAGCGAGGTGACCGGCGCGATGATCGCCGCCCCGCGACCGCTTGAGACCGGGCGCAGCTTTGACCCGGGGCTGATCGCAGCCTGCACCGGCCTGACGACCGACGATATCGTAGTGAGCAACCACCCCCCGATCATGGCCTCGGTCGGCGTGTGGTTCGTCATCGCGGAGGTCACCGAGGACGCCCTGGGCCGCGCCGCGTCGGATATCCAGGCCTTCCGTCAGGCCTCCGGAACGTCTGCCGAGGTGAATGATCGCCTGTCGCTGCTGATCTACGCCCGCGCGGCGGACGGCGTCCGGGCCCGCATGTTCGCCCCCCTCAGCGGCACCCATGAAGACCCGGCGACGGGCAGCGCCAACAGCGCGCTGGCCGCCCTGTTGCTCTCGCTGTCAGACGCGCAGGACCTCGCCTTCACGGTCACCCAGGGGGTCGAGATGGGCCGACCCAGCCGCCTCGACCTGACCGCGCGGCGAACCCCGGACGGGATCCGCGCGACCGTCGCCGGAACCTGCGTGCCGATGCTGCGTGGGGAAATCCTGGCGGCCGTCGTCTGACGGCCGGCGCGCCCTGAGCGACCGCCGCCGTCCGGGCATCAGCCGCGCGCGGCGAGATCTTCCCGTAGCCGGGCGATCAGGGCCTCACGCGCCGCGGCATCCGGCGCCGTTTCCAGCGCCTCGTCGAGCGCCATCAGGAGGCCCGCGCGGGCATTGTGCCAGTCCAGCGCGGCGGTGGCCTCCGGCGCGATCCGGGGCGGCTCGCCCGGCGCATGCTCGGCCCGCGCCCTGTTCAGCAGGAACGTCTCGTCGAGTTGCGGCGCCAGCAACTGTTCGGGCGGAAAGCCGGCGGCGGCGAGTCGCTCGCGCAGGCCCTCGACCGCGCGAGGCTCGCCGTGGGCCATGAACACCGAGCCATGGACCGGCAGACGGGCCTTCGCCCAGGCCACCAGACCCGTCGCGTCGGCGTGGCCGGAATAGGCGTCGAACATGCGTATTTCGGCCTGGACGCGGATTTCCTCGCCCTGGATCGTCACGCGCCGGGCGCCGTCGGCCAGCAGGCGGCCGAGCGTGCCGGCGGCCTGGAAGCCCGACAGCAGCACCGTCGTCTCCTTGCGCCACAGCAGACGCTTGAGATGTTTGCGAATGCGACCGGCGTCGCACATACCGCTGGCCGCGAGGATCACATGCCAGCCCTTGAGCCGGTCGAGGCCGTCGCTGTCCCAGGGCTTGTCGAGATGGCGCAGTCGTTGCGACTGGCGGGCGCCCTCGAACGGGTTGCGGCCGAGGTCCTTGTTCCAGCCGCGCTCGAGGAACACCTCGGTCGCCTCGATGGCCAGCGGGGAATCCAGGAATACGTCGCCGCCCGGCGCCTCGCCGCTGTCCATGACCTCCACCAGATCGGCCAGCAGTTCCTGCGACCGCTCCACCGCGAAGGCCGGGATCAGCAACGGGCCGCCGCGGGCGTGTGCGTCGCGCAGTTCCTGCGCCAGCGCCTTGCGCCGGGTGACCGCGTCAACGACGACCCGCTCGCGGTCGCCGTAGGTCGACTCGATGATCAGGTGATCAACGCCCGAAGGTCCCTCGGGGTCTGGCACGAAGGCGCTGCCGCCCGGCCCGATGTCGCCGGAGAAGAACAGCCGCATCGGCTCGCCCTCCCCTTCGACCAGCACCTCGATCGAGGCGGCGCCGAGGATGTGGCCTGCCTGCCAGTAGACGGCGGTGATCCCCGGCGCGACCGCAACGGTCTCGCCCAGCTTGACCCGTTCGAACTGGCCCATGACCCGTTCGGCGTCGCGCTCGGTGTAGATCGGCTCGACCACGGGGCGCCCCCGCTGCTCGTTGCGGCGGTTGAGGTGCTTGACCTCGGCCTCCTGGATGCCGCCGGCGTCAGCCAGCATCACCTTGCACAGGTCACGGGTGGCGGCCGTCGCGTGGATCGGCCCCTCGAAGCCTGCCAGCATCAGCTTGGGCAACAGGCCGGAGTGATCGACATGGGCGTGGGTCAGCAACACCGCGTCGATGGAGGCAGGGTCAAACGGAAACGGATTGTAGTTCAGCGCCTTCAGGGTCTTGGACCCCTGGAACATGCCGCAGTCGATCAGCACCCGGGCCCGGTCCGTGCGCAGCTCGGCGCAAAAGCCGGTAACGCAGCCGGCCGCGCCGTGGAAGGTCAGGGTGGGGGTCATGCGGGGATCTCGCTTCGCAGAACGTCGGCCAGCCGGCCGGTCAGGTCGAGGGCATTGGTCGAATGGGGGATCGAGTCGCTGGAGACGATGCGGCGGGCGCCGGCCTCGCGCAGCCGGCCCAGCGCTTCGGCGTCAAACAGGGCGTGAGCCACGGCGACGTCGATGGACGCCGCGCCGGCCTGGCGGAGGTGGTGGATCGCCTGGACCAGGGTGCCGCCGCTGGAGCAGATGTCGTCGAGCAGCAGCGTGGCGCGGCCCGCGACCTTCGCGGTGACGTCCAGCGACAGGCGCACCTCGCGGTCGCCGAGCCGCTGCTTGTCGAAGGCTGTCCAGTCCGCGCCCAGCCGCGCGGCGGCGGCCTCGACCCAGGGGCGGGACTCACTGTCCGGGCCGACGATCAGCAGCCGCTCGCCCGCGCCGGCAAGGGCCGCCAGATCGCCGCCGATGTCGATATTGGTCGCCGGAATTCCCAGCGTCTCGGTCAGCGACGCGGTCCGGTGCAGATGGGCCTGGACCGTGACGAGGCGGTCGAATGCCCCACCCAGCCAACGGCAGATCAGATCGCGGCTCAGCGGCTGGCCGGGCGCGAAAACCGCGTCCTGACGCAGGTAGGCGAGATAGGGCGCGACCAGCACCAGTCGGGCGACGCCGGCCCGGCGCCAGGCGTCGGCGGCCTGCAGCAACGGCACCAGCCGCGTGTTTGGCTGGTTTAGCGCGCGATAGACGATGACCGTGGTCGCGCGGGTCACGGGGACGGTGGGCAGGGTCTCGCCGTCGGGAAAGGTCTTCACGTCGACGATCGCCGACGGAACGCCCAGCGCCGTCGCCAGCCGCGCGACCGGCCCTTCGTCGCCGGGGAAGCCGTGCACCTGAACGGTCATGGCGCGGCGACCCGGAAGCCCGACTCGGCGCCCGCGGCCTCGGCGGCGAAAGCGAAGTCGGACGGGTCGGAGGCGTGGACCCGGTAGAGCGGATCGCCCTTGCGGACGACGTCGCCGATGCGGTGGAACAGGTCGATGCCGGCGCCGGCGTCGGTCGGCGCGCCGGCCAGGCGGGCGACCGTGGCGATGCGCAGGCAATCGATCGACTCCACCCGCCCGTCCCGATCGGCCGTCGCTTCCATGCCCAGTGTGCCCGGACCGACCCGGAGTGGCGAAGCGCCCTGGGCCTCGATAATGGCGTGCATCTTCTCCAGCGCCGCGCCGGACTCCAGCAGCTCGCGCGCCCGCGCCTCGGCCATGCCGCCGGGCAGGTCGGGGTCGGCGTCGAGCACCCGGGCGGCCAGGCGGATGGCCTTTTCGCGCAGGTCGGCCGGGGCGCCGGGCTCGTTGGCCAGCACGGCCATGACATCGCGAGCCTCCAGCCAGGGGCCGACGCCGCGGCCGATCGGCTGGGTCCCGTCGGTGAAGACCACCTCGATTTCCAGCCCGAGGTTGGTCGCGACATATTCGAACAGTTTGCGCAGCCGCAGCGCCGCGCGGTTGTCGCGCAGCTTCGCCGATGGCCCGATCGGCAGGTCGAGCACCAGCCGGCCGACACCCGCGGCGACCTTCTTGGACAGGATGGAGGCGACCATCTGCTCGGGCGTGTCGATCGACAGCGGCCGCTCAACCGAGATCAGCACGTCGTCGGCCGGCGACAGGTCGACCTTGCCGCCCCAGATGATGCAGCCGCCACAGCGCTCAACCACGTCATGCATCTCGTGTTCGGTGAGGTCGACGCGGGCCAGCACCTCCATGGTGTCGGCCGTGCCCGCCGGCGAGGTGATCGCGCGGGACGAGGTCTTGGGAATGGTCAGGCCATGGGCGGCGACGATCGGGGCGATGATCAGCGAGGTGCGGTTGCCGGGGATGCCGCCGATGCAGTGTTTGTCGACGACGCGGCGGCCGTTCCAGTCGAGGCGCGCGCCGGCGGCGATCATGCCGCGCGTCAGGCCGAGCGTCTCCTCCGGCGACATGAAGCGGGCGCAGGCGACGAGGAAGGCGGTGACCTCCATGTCACTCCAGCGATGGGCGGCCAGATCCAGGGCGACAGCAGCAAGGGCGGCGTCGTTCAGGGTGTGGCCGTCAACCTTCGCGCGGATGGCCGAAAGACTGTCCGGCGCGCGGGCCTGGGACACATGGACGAAGTCGCCCGACTTGACGCCGAGGCGGCGGAACAGCGGCTCGGGCAGACCGATCTCGTCGGGCGCCAGCAGGCCGTCGTCGCCGATCATGGTGGTGGCCAGAAGGCTGCGCCCGCCCGCCCTCAGCTCGATCCGGCGCGAACCGCGCAGGCGTTCCGGGCGCAGCACCACACTGCAGCGCGCCAGCACGGCGACGTTTTCGCGGAAACTGTCCAGACCCAGCGGCCGCGCCTTGAGAACGCCGCCGCCATCGGAGGAGAGGTCGACTTTCGCTCCATCGCCCGCATCCGGCTTGATCATGTCACCCCCGATGGGGAACCATGACGCGCGTCCGCCGTGCTGCATTGAGCGACATCAAAGGGTCGGGCGGCTTGCAGTTTTCGTCGACTAGCCAAACGCGCCCTGGTCCTCCACATGTCTTGCGACGGAACCAGCGTTCGCCAAATTCAGATCCGGAGCCACGGAATGTCCGACGCCACCCCCTACACGCCGCCCAAGGTCTGGACCTGGAACAAGGAAAACGGCGGCCGCTTCGCCAACATCAACCGGCCGATCGCCGGGCCGACGCAGGACAAGGATCTGCAGGTCGGCAAGCACCCGCTGCAGCTCTACTCGCTGGCGACGCCGAACGGGGTCAAAGTCACGGTGATGCTCGAGGAGTTGCTGGCCAAGGGACACAGCGGCGCCGAGTACGACGCCTGGCTGATCAACATCAGCGCCGGCGACCAGTTCGGCAGCGGTTTCGTCTCCGCCAACCCGAACTCGAAGATCCCGGCGATGGTCGACCACAGCGATCCGGCCAAGCCCATCCGCATCTTCGAGTCCGGCGCGATCCTGATCCACCTGGCCGAGAAGTTCGGTGAGTTCCTGCCGACCGATCCCGCCGCGCGGGCCGAGACCCTGTCCTGGCTGATGTGGCAGATGGGCAGCGCGCCCTACCTCGGCGGCGGCTTCGGCCACTTCTACGCCTACGCGCCGTTCAAGATCGAATACGCCATCGACCGCTTCGCCATGGAGGTGAAGCGCCAGCTGGACGTGCTCGACCGTCGTCTGGCCGAGAGCGAATACCTGGCCGGTCCCGACTACACGATCGCCGACATGGCGGTCTGGCCCTGGTACGGCGCCCTGGCCAAGGGGCTGGTCTACGAGGCAGGCGAATTCCTGCAGGTGCAGGACTACAGACACGTCCAGCGCTGGACCGATCAGATCGCCCAGCGCCCGGCCGTGAAGCGCGGCCGGATGGTCAACCGGGTGATGGGCGATCCCGCCAGCTGTCTGCCCGAGCGCCATGACGCCGGCGACTTCGACACCAAGACCATGGACAAGGTCGCCAAGGCCGGCTGACCGGCCGCGCGCCGACTTCTTTCACAGCAAGCGAGGGCGGCGCCACGGGCGCGTGCCCCGACATCAGGGACGACCCATGGATCTGCAGCTCAAGGGCAAGAACGCCATCATCCTCGGCGGCACGCGCGGCATCGGTCGGGCAATCGCCGACACCCTCGCCGCGGAAGGCGCCAATGTCGCCGTCTGCGCGCGCAACGCCGAACAGGTGGCCGAGGCCGTGACGGCGCTGGGCGCGACCGGCGTGAAGGCGCTCGGCGCTTCGGTCGACATCATGGACGGTCCGGCGCTGAAGGCCTGGATCGCGGCGGCCGGTGAGGAGCTGGGCGGCATCGACATCCTGGTGTCCAACGCCGGGGCCATGGCCCAGGGCGCCGATCCCGGGGCCTGGACCCAGAACTTCCAGCTCGACGTGCTGGGCATGGTCAACGCCTTCGACGCGGCCAAGCCGTTCCTGCTGAAGTCGGCCGAGACGCATGGCGACGCCTCGTTCGTGATCATCGCCTCTGTCTCGGCGGCCGAGACCGACGCGGCCAGTTCCTACGGTCCGATCAAGGCGGCGCTGATCCACTTCGCCAAGGGGCTGGCCCGGCAGTATGCGCCGAAGAAGCTGCGCACCAACGTCGTCTCTCCCGGCACCGTCTATTTCGAGGGCGGCGTCTGGCACATGGTCGAGAAGAACGCGCCCGAGATGTTCAAGGGCGCCCTGGCCCGCAACCCGATGGGCCGGATGGCGACGCCGCAGGACATCGCCAACGCGGCGGTGTTCCTCAGCAGTCCGCTGTCGAGCTTCACCAGCGGCATCAACATGCTGGTCGATGGCGCGATCAGCCGGCGGGTGAACTTCTAGGGTCGTCACGAGATCCTCCCCGCTGGGGGAGGTGGACCGGCCCCCGGGTCGCGCAATGCGCGCGCCCGACGCTGAACTCCACCGGGACGGAGGGGGTCCTCCCCGATTTCGGATGACCCCCTCAGTCAGCCCTGCGGGCTGACAGCTCCCCCAGAGGGGAGCATCCAGACTAGTTCACCCGGCCCATCCAGGGGTGGAAGCGGCCGTCGGGGTCCCAGACCGCCCGGACCTGGTCGAGGCGCTTCATGTTGGCGTCCGACAGGAAGCGGTCCGGCCGGCGGGCGAGGTTCTCGTCGGCCAGCTGGATGCCGCGGCTGTGCGTCGACAGGGCCTGCATGTGGCGGGTCGCCCAGTCGCCGTGGGCCGCCTCGTCCGAGGCCTTCCGCAGGCCGCCATAGAGCGCCAGATAGGTCCGCGCCTCGACCGAGAAGGCCATGTCCGGCCGGCTGGCGGGCGGGTTCCAGTTGAGCCACAGGGCGTGGCTCGGGGCCGGCGGCTGGCTGTCGGCGATAACGCGCAGGGCGGGCAGCAGGGGCCCGATCGGCTCGTCCATCCACATGTTGTCGGCCTGCCAGCGGGTGTTCGGCAGGAACAGCGTCTTCTCGCCGGTCTTCATCATCCGCCCCAGCGACAGCGGGATCAGAGGCAGGGTCAGGCTGGCCTTGCGGGCGATCGGGTCGGCCGTCATGAAGCGCACCGCCTCGAGCGCCGCCTTGCGGCTGTCGGCCATGACCGGCGCGAACACCTCCAGGCCCGGCGCGAAGATGCCCATGGCCTTGCGGTTCATGACCATCTGGAACTCGACGCTGGGCGACACCGACGGCCCGACGCGGTCGGCCCAGGTGAACACCTCTTCCAGATGCTTCATGCGGAACACCTGCAGTTTCAGGCCGGTGAACTTCGGCCGGGCATGCAGCCTGAGGTGAAAGCGCACCACGACGCCGAAAAAGCCCGGGCCTGACCCTCGGGCCGCCCAGAACAGGTCGGCGTTCTCGGTCTCACTGGCGTGCACGACCCGGCCGTCCGCGAGGACCACGTCGATGCCGATGACGTTCTCGCAGCCGAGGCCCATGCGGCGGCTGTTCCAGCCGAAACCGCCCTGCAGCAGGAAGCCGCCGATCCCGACGGTCCAGGCGTGGGCGACGGGGAAGAACAGGCCGGCCTTCGCCACGGCCGCGTCGACGTCGCCGCAGTGGGCGCCGGGTGCGACCTTGGCCGTGCGGGCCACCGTGTCGACGGTGATGGCGTTCAGCCGCGCGACGTCGATCAGCAGGCCGTCCTCGCGGATGTGGTTCTGGGCCCAGCTGTGGCCGCCCGAGCAGATGCTGACCTTGCGTGACTCGCGGCGCGCCCGGCTGACCGCCGCCACGACGTCCAGCACGTCATTGGCCTGAACCACCACGGCCGGGCGACGCCCCGGGTCGCGGGCGTTGAAGCTGGTGCCGAGCACGGCGGCGTCGAAGCCCGGCGCGCCACGCTCAAGGGTCACACCCTTCTTGCCGGAGGATTTCATGCGGAGGCTCCGGGGCCGAAGGCGGCGTGAAGGTCGGGGAGGATGGTCGCCAGGTGGCTCATCTCCTGGGCGCAGTGGACCAGCAGGTCGGCGGCCTGCGCCGGCGGCAGCGGCGACAGTCGGCTGGCCGCGCGGCCGAGCACGGCGCCGACGGGGCCGGGCATCCCGCGTGGCCGGACGTTCTCGCCGCCGAGCCAGAAGCGGGAGCGCATTTCCGCGCCGCCCGGCACGGGCCGGACATGGTGGATCAGCCAGCCGGTCTCGACCGGCGTCCCGGCGATGCCGCCGCGGGCGCAGATGGCCACCGCCCCGTCCCGCGCCATACGCGCCTCGTCGAGGCCAAGGCTGACGGGCGTCACGAACCGGATGGTCAGGGCCATGCGGCCGGCGCCGACGTATTCGACGACGTTTGAGGTGCGGCCGATGTAGTGGGTCAGGTCGTCCCGGCCGTCAGACCAGGCGACATGCACATGGGCCTTCGGATGCCAGAGCTTGTAGCGTTCGGCATGGCTGCCGTGCCAGGCGAACCACCAGTCCCACATGGCCGGCGTGACGCCCGGCATCGGCGTGCGGACGAACACCCGGGCCGACCCGTCAGGCGCGACCGTGTAGCCGGTCTCCACCGGCCAGTCGCCCTCGTCCAGCAGGTCCCCTGCCCGCGCGACGGGCGGCAACAGTTCGTGGGCCACCGGACCCGTCGCCAGGGCTTCGCGGACGTGGGCCGACAGCGGCGCCATCTCGGGCCGGAAGAACCGGGCCGTCGGACTGCGCGCGAGGCCAGCGGCGCTGTAGCCGAGATAGAGGTCTTTTTCAGGGACGGATGGCATCGGCGTCTCAGGTGAGCGGACACCGCCGGGGCGCGCGGCGATGTCCTGTTATTGGGAATATTCCCAAAAATGGGATATCTGTCAATTACTGAAGGCGCCGCTATGATCCCGGCCATCAGGGAGTCGCCGATTTGACCGTGCAGGGCCTGTTCGGAACTGAAGCCAGCAATCTCGGCAAGAGCGCGCGCACCCGCGCCCGGCTGATGGATGCGGCGGTGCGACTGTTCGCGCGGGACGGCTTCGAGGCCGCTTCGGTCAACGAGATCGCGCGGCTCGCCGGCGTCGTGAACGGCACCTTCTATGTCCACTTCCGCGACAAGGACGAGATCGCCGCCGCCGTGGCCCTGGCGATCGGGCAGAATGTCGTGCGGCAGCTGGACGAGGCGATGGCCGGCATCGAGGACGCCGTCGAGCGGTCGAGCCTGGCGACGCGGCGGTTCATTGATCTGGGCGCCAGCGAGCCGGACTGGGGCGCGGCTCTCGTGCGGGCGGTGCTGACGTTCCGCGACCTGCGCCACACCATGATCGCCTATCTGCGCGCCGACCTGCAGCGCGGCGTCGACCAGGGCGTGTTCACGGTCGAGATCGACGACCTGCTCATCGATACCTTCGCCTCAATGACCATGGGGGCGCTGGCCGGCCGACTGCGGGGCGACTTCGGTCCCGACGCCGGGGCGCGGGTCTCGGAGCTGCAGCTGCGCATGCTCGGCGTGCCGGCCGGCCGGGCGCGAGAGGTCAACAGCCGTGATATCCCGGCCCTGACCCTTGAACTCGCGCCCCTGCCGAAGGGACTGGCGAAGGCCGGCTAGACCGTCTCGTCCTTGAAGGTCAGGCCGGCGTTGGCGGCGAGGCGGTCGACCAGGGTCTGCCCCAGCGCCGCGCCCGGGACCCAGATTCCGCCCGGTACGTCGGCGCGATCCTTGACCAGGCAGATGGCCGTCTCGGCGATAATCTTGGACGTCGAGCCGTAGCCCGGGTCCTTGTCGCCATACACCGACCCGCGCACCTGCCTGCCGTCGGCGTCGATGCCGATGAACAGCAGGTCGTAGAAGCCGGCCTCGCGGTCTTCCTTGCTCGGCCCCTCGCCCGGTTTGGGCGCGCCCGCGCCGCCCATGCCGGTGAACTCGGTCGGGGCGCCGGGAATGACGACGGCCATCTCATCGTAGACGAAGTCCGCGCCGTAAGCCGTGCCCTGCAGGACGTTCGAGCGGTGGACGTTCTTGGTGTTGATCGTCGCCATCATGAACGGCCCGACTTCCTGACCGAGGTCCGGGTCGACGTGCGTGTCCATGCCGGTCGGCTGGGCCGGACCGGTGAAGCCGGGGGTCAGGGCGAACGGGTTGAACATCAGCATGCCGAGCGCAGGGTTCTTCTGGATCGCCGCCATGGTCGCCGCGCCGCTGGCCGCGGTGCCGCCCGACAGGCCGCCGCGCATCGACCGGACCCGGCCCTTGATACGCGAAACCGGATGGCCCAGACGCTGGCGGGCGATGGCCTGGGTGAAGAAGACCCCGAGTTCGAACGGTATCGAGTCAAAGCCGCAGGAGAACAGGATTCGAGCGCCGGAGGCTTTCGCCGCCGCCTCGTGCGCCCCGATCATCTCGGCCATCCAGTTCGGCTCGCCCGACAGGTCCAGATAGTCCGTTCCGGCGGCCGCGCAGGCGGCCACGAGGTCGGAGCCGTACAGTTGATAGGGGCCGACCGTGGTCAGGATGGCTTTCGCGCGGCCGACCATGGCGCGCAGCGAGTCCGGGTCAGCGGCGTCGGCGACGATCAGCGGCGTATCGGCCGGAGCGCCGATTGCGTCGCGCACCTCAACAAGCTTGTCGGCGCTGCGACCGGCCATGGCCCAGGTCACAGCCCCGCCCACGCCGTACTTGCCGGAGAGGTACTCCGCCACGAGGCGGCCGGTGAAGCCGGTCGCGCCATAGACGATGATGTCGAATTCAGCCTTGGGGTTCATGGCGCAGCTCCTGTTCGCGGCGCGCACCCTTGCCTGACATACGGCGTAAATCCAGAGGTGATCGCAGCGGGCGCGGGTGAAATTTCAGGATGCCGTTGACGTGGGGTCCGGCTTGACGACCCCGCCCCCTGACCGGTCAAGTCACGGCAAAATCAGAAACGCCCAGAGGAAGCCGCTCATGAAGCTCTACAACTCCGTCGGCCCCAACCCGCACGTCGTGCGCATGTTCGCGGCCGAAAAGGGTCTGACCCTGCCGACGGTCGAGATCGATCTGATGGGCGGCGAGAACCGTCAGCCGGACTATCAGGGCAAGGTCAATCCGGCCGGCCAGACGCCGGCGCTGGTGCTCGAGGACGGGCAGATCATCACCGAGATTACGGTCATCTGCGAATACCTCGAGGAAAAGCACCCCTCCCCCGTCCTGATCGGCGCGACGCCGGAAGAGCGGGCCGAGACCCGCATGTGGACCCGGCGCATTGACCTGAACATCTGCGAGCCGCTGACCACCGGCTTCCGCGCCTCTGAAGGCCGGGGCCTGTTCGCGCCGCGCATGAAGCTGGTCGGGCTGGAGGGCGCGGCCGAGCTGAAGGCCATCGCGAAGGACAAGATCCTGTGGCTCGAAGGACTCATGGGCGAGAACGCCTTCGTCTGCGGCGACCGCTTCAGCCTGGCCGACATCCTGCTGTTCGTGTTCCTCGGCTTCGGCGCCCAGGTGGGCCAGCCGATCCCGGATGAAGCGACCTGGGTGAAGGCCTGGTTCGCGCGCATCGCCGCCCGGCCGTCCGCGGCGGCCTGATCCATGGGCAGTCCCGCGGCGCCGGAGCCTGCCTGGTCGGGGATGGTCGATCTGGCCGTCCTCGAAGGCTGGATGGACGGTCAGGGCCTCGGCTCCGGCCCGATCGAACAGGCGCAGGCGCTTGCGGGCGGGACGCAGAATCTGCTGCTGAAATTCGAGCGGGCCGGCCGGCCCTATGTGCTGCGCCGGCCGCCCCGGCATCTGCGCGACAATTCCAACGAGACCATGCGGCGCGAGGCGCGGATGCTGGCGGCGCTGGCCGGCTCCGACGTGCCGCATCCCGGCCTGATCGCCGCCTGTCCGGACGAGACCGTGATCGGCGCGGCCTTCTACCTGATGGAGCCGATCGACGGCTTCAACCCGACCACCGGTCTGCCGCCCTTTCACGCCGGCGATCCAGCGGTGCGGCGGCGCATGGGGCTGGCCATGGTCGAGGGCATCGCGTCCCTCGGCGCGGTCGACCATGTGGCCGTGGGCCTGGCCGACTTCGGCAAGCCGGCCAACTATCTCGAGCGGCAGGTTGCACGCTGGCGGTCGCAGCTCGACAGCTACGCGGCCTTCGCCGAATGGCCCGGACCGTCGGCCATTCCCGGTGTCGAGATCGTCGGGAAGTGGCTGGAAGAGCACCGGCCGCCGAGCTTCCAGCCCGGCATCCTGCACGGCGACTACCACCTGTCGAACGTGCTGTTCCGGCCCGACAGCCCGGAGCTCGCGGCCATCGTCGATTGGGAACTGACGACGATCGGCGACCCGCTGCTCGACCTCGGCTGGCTGATGGCCACCTGGCCCGACGAGGGCCCGGCCGCCGGCGCTGTCGGCGTCACGCCGTGGGACGGTTTCCCGACCCGCGCCGAACTCGTCGAGCACTACCGGCCGCGCACGTCTCGCGACCTGGCCCACCTCGACTGGTACGCGGTGCTGGCCTGCTACAAGCTCGGCATCATCCTCGAGGGCACCCACGCCCGGGCCTGCGCCGGCAAGGCGCCCAAGGAAACCGGCGACCGGCTCCACGCGAGTACCGTCGGCCTGTTCGAACGCGCCCTGCTGTGGGTCAACCGCGGCCTGGGCGTATGACGATCTCCCTCTTCCTCCCCTCCTGCTGACCGGACCTGATCATGACTTTCAAGGCGCTGCTCGCGACCCGCGTTGACCGTGCGGTCTCCGTTGATCTCATCGACATGGCCGAAGACCAGCTGATGGCCGGCGATGTCAGCATCGACGTCGACTTCTCGACGGTGAACTACAAGGACGGGCTGGCGCTAGCGGGGCGACCGGGCGTGATCCAGACCTACCCCCTCGTGCCCGGCATCGACCTGGCCGGCACGGTCACAGCCTCGTCCCATGCCGGCTACGCCGTTGGCGACAGAGTGGTGCTGAACGGCTGGGGCCTGAGCCAGAACCATCACGGCGGCTATGCCCAGAAGGCGCGGGTCAACGGCGACTGGCTGGTGAAACTCCCGGACGGCATCAGCACCCGAGACTCCATGGCCATCGGCACCGCCGGCTACACCGCCATGCTCGCGATCCTGGCCCTGGAGCACAACGGGATCACGCCGGACCGGGGCCCGGTGCTCGTCACCGGCGCCGGCGGCGGCGTGGGGTCGGTGGCGATCCTGATCCTGTCGCGACTGGGCTATCGCGTGATCGCCTCCACCGGCCGCCCGGAGGAAGCTCCCTACCTGACGGCCCTGGGCGCCGCCGAGATCATCGACCGCAAAACGCTGTCCGAAGCCGGCCCGCCGATAGCCGCGCCGAAGTGGATCGGCGCCGTGGACTCCGTCGGATCCTTCACGCTGGCCAACGTCCTCGCGCAGACCGACTACCGCGGCGCCGTAGCCGCCTGCGGCCTGGCCCAGGGTGTCGATCTTCCCGGCTCGGTGTTTCCGTTCATCCTGCGCAATGTGACCCTGGCCGGCATCGACTCGGTCAATGCGCCTTTCGAGGCCCGCGCCCGGGCCTGGGCGCGGCTGGCGACCGATCTGGATCTGACGAAGCTGGCGACGACCGTGACGCAGGTCGGCCTGGCGGAGGTCCCCGCTGTCGGCCGCGCCATTCTCGAAGGCAAGGTGCGCGGCCGGACCGTGGTGGATGTGAACGGCTGACGGCGGACACAGCCGAGGATCCTCCCCCCTGGGGGAGGTGGCTCCGCGAAGCGGAGACGGAGGGGGTCCCGCCCGTGACCAGAACCCCCTCAGTCAGCCCTTCGGGCTGACAGCTCCCCCAGAGGGGAGCATCTGCAACTGCGCACCCGTTAGCCTGCGACCCCTACCGCCCGCTCTGGCCGTCATCGACGCGGATGCACGACCCGGTCACGAAGTC
>CAZISF010000006.1:0-5210 GCA_964541915.1 uncultured Caulobacter sp. | reverse complement strand
CCTACCGCCCGCTCTGGCCGTCATCGACGCGGATGCACGACCCGGTCACGAAGTCAGAGGCCGGCGAGACGAGGAACAGCAGCGCGCTGTCCAGCTGGGCAGGATCGCCGAGGCGTTTGCGCGGGAAGTGCTGGCTGATGTCGCCGACGCGCGAGAGCATACCGTCCATCATCTCGGAGGCGAAGGCGCCCGGCGCGATGGCGTTGACGTTGATATTGGCGCTGGACCATTCGACGGCCAGGGCCTCGGTCATGCGCACCACCGCTGACTTGGTGATCGCATAGAGGGCCGCGCCATTGCCATTGTACTGGAAGGCGGCGACCGAGGCGATGTTGACGATCCGGCCTGGCTTTTTCGCCGCGATCAGACGGCGGGCGACTTCGCAGCAGAGGATGTAGGGCGCGCGCAGGTTCACGCCGATGACCCGGTCGATCAGGTCGACGGACATCTTGGTCGCCCTCTGGGCATCTGGGATGCCGGCGTTGTTGACCAGGATGGTCACCGTGCCGAAGGCCTCTTCCGCCTTGCCGACGACGGCCAGCAGCTGGTCGGCGTTTGTCACATCCAGCTCCAGCGCGAGGGCCTCGCCGCCATCGGCTCGGATCTCGGCGGCCAGGGCTTCCAGCCGGTCGAGCCGACGGGCGGTCAGCACGACCTTGGCGCCGCACTTGGCGAGGGTTTTCGCGAACCGCACCCCGAGGCCCGAGGAGGCGCCGGTGACGAGGGCCACCTGGCCGGTCAGGTCGGTGGAGACGTTGGGGATCGGGTAGGTCATGGGGCGTCCTTCAGGGTCTGAAGATCAGTCGCGGCCTTCGAGGATTTCGAGAGCCTGTTTCGCGAGATGGGGCGTGCCGTTCTCGGCGGGACGGTCGCTGGCGGCGTTGCCGGCCAGCACCCGGCGGTAGACGCCCTGTGAAATCGAGGCGAGGCGGAAGATCGAGAAGGCCATGTAGAACGGCCAGTCCTCGATCGGTCCCCGGCCCATGCGCTTGCAGTAGGCCGCCACGTAGTCCGCTTCGCTCGGGATGCCGCTGGTTTCGAAGTCCACGCCCTGCAGCGTGCCCCACGACGCCCCGTGCGAGCGCCAGAGGAAGGCGTTGTAGGCGATGTCGGCCAGTGGATTGCCGATGGTCGACAGCTCCCAGTCCAGCACCGCGATCAGCCGGGGCTCCGTCGGGTGGAACATGACGTTCTCGAGCCGGTAGTCGCCGTGGGCGATGGAGATCGGATCATCCTTCGGGATGCGCCCGGGCAGTTGCGTGATCAGCGCTTCCATCTCCGGGATCAGCTCGCTCTCGGCGCCCCGGTACTGCTTGGTCCAGCGGCTGACCTGACGCTCGAAATAGCCGCCGGCCTTGCCGAAGTCGCCGAGGCCGGCCGCGACGAAGTCGACCTTGTGAAGTTTGGCCAGCGTCGCGTTGAGGTCGTCATAGATCGCCGCGCGTTCGGCGGGCTCCATGCCGGGCAGCATGGCGTCGCGGAAGATGCGGCCCTCGAGATAGTCCATGACGTAGAAGGCCGTGCCGATGATCGCCTCATCCAGGCAAAGGGCGCGCATCTTCGGCACGGGCACGAGGCCGTCGAGCGCCTTCATCACCTTGTACTCGCGGTCCACCTGGTGGGCGCTGGCCAGCAGGACGCCCGGCGGCTTCTTGCGCAGGACGTAGCGGCGTGGCTGACCGCCGACCCGGGTGGTCAGCAGGAAGGTCGGGTTCGAGGCCCCGCCCTGGAACTGCTGAACGATCATGGCGTCGCCGAAATCCTTGACCTCGCGACGCAGCCACGCCTCCAGCGGAGCCGGGTCGAAGTAGTGGGCCGGGGTCACGTCGCGGACGGGGGGCGCGGTGGCGGTCATGATGGAATCCTCTTGCTCCCGCACCATGGCCGCTTTCCCTTCCGGCGCCACAAGCCCTTACGTCGGGACAGCCAATTTTCCCGATTGAGACGGGCCGCGCGGGCGCGCATCCTGTTCCCAACAAGGCCGCAAACCGGCGTGGGGAAACGAAGATGAGCCAGTCCACCGCCGCCGAGAGCGTGACCTATGAGGTCGCCGATCACGTCGCGACCATCACCCTGAACCGGCCGGAGCAGCGCAACGCGCTGAACTTCGACGCCTATGACCGGCTGGAAGCGGCCTTCCGCCGATCGGTGACCGACAGCGAGGTGCGGTGCGTGATCGTCACGGGCGCGGACCCGGCCTTCTGCTCCGGCGACGACGTGCGCGAGATCATGGCCGGGCCCAAGGCTGTGTCGAAGGACCGCTCGCCGGTGGTGCGTCACAAGCCGACCCCCGCGGCCATGGCGGCGCTCGAATGCGACAAGCCGGTGATCGCGGCGGTCAACGGCGCGGCCGTCGGCTGGGGCATGGAACTCGCGCTCTACGCCGACATCCGTATCGCCTCGGAGAAGGCCCGCTTCAGCGAGATGTTCATCAAGCGCGGCCTGGTCTGCGATGTCGGCGGCTTCTACCGCCTGCCCTCGATCGTCGGTCCGGCCAAGGCGGCCGAACTGCTGTTCACCGGCGACATCATCGATGCCGCCGAGGCGCTGCGGATCGGGCTGGTCAGCGAGGTCACGCCGCATGAGGACCTTATGACCCGCGCCCGGGCGATGGCGGCCCGCATCGCCTGTAACCCCCCGCTTGCGCTGCGCTACATGAAGGAAGGGCTGCGGCGCGGGACCTACGGCGACCCGCGCGACCTCGGCGGCTGGGCCATCGAGACGATCCGCGCCCTGATGGGCACCGAGGATCACAAGGAAGGCGTCGCGAGCTTCCTCGAAAAGCGCGCCCCGGTCTTCACCGGGCGGTAGCGGTCAGGCCGTAGCGGGTTCGAGCGTGGTCGCGGTGCGCGCCGCCAGCAGCCGAGTCTGCTCCGCCTTGCTCCGGTAGAGGAAGTTGGCCGGCAGGCCGAGGCGCAGGCTGGCGTCGCTGGGCGGCGAGCCGGGGATCGCGACCCGCTCGGCCAGGGCGCCGGCCAGCTTCAGTGCGATGCGGTCGGTGGTCGACAGATCATACTCACGGCCCAGCGCCAGCTTCTGGCGGACAATCGGGGGCAACAGCGAGACAGACGCCCGCGCCAGGGCCCGATGCAGCATCTTCGGCGTGCCGGGCGCGGCCTGGCCCGACTGGATGATGGCCAGGAACTCGCCGACGATCGGGTGCGGTTCGAAGCGGTCGACGAGGCCGTTCATCATCGCCATGAAATCGGCCGTCGACGCCGGCGAACGCTGCACGCCGTACAGCCGCGCGACAGGCCCGGCCTCTTCATAGAAGCGGGTCTTCTCGGCTTCGGTCAGGGGCGACACGAACCGGTCATAGGCGTTGAGAAAGCCATAGCCGGCGGTCGCGCTGACCCAGTCGAGCAGGTCCGGATCGAGCGCCCTGTAGGCCTCGCCCGCGGGCGTCTCGCCGGTTACCCGGGAATGCATGTTGGTCACGCCCTGGATCACCCGCCGCGCGGCGCTCTGGGGACCATAGACCCCGACCATGGCCGCGACGCCTGTCCGCTTGGACCGGCCGATCGGGTCGGCCTTGTAGGTCGAGTGATCCCAGACGCCCGAGCGGATGCGGGCGTCGGCGAACTCCAGCAGCACCGCCGCCACGCCGCCGATCGCCAGCGCGATGGGGTTCTTGTAGACGCGCCAGTGCATGGAGCCCGGCCCGACCAGCGCGGGCTCGCCGTCCGGATGGCGGAAGTCGATCTTCCAGCCGAGGTAGGACTCCATGTCGAGGATGGCCATGACGCTCACCGGCTGAGGGCGAAGCCGACGTAGCCGTCGGCGGCGATCTGGTCGCAGCGCTTTTTGTAGCCTTCGCCGACGTAGGGCATGAACACGCGCGGCTTGCCGGGCACGTTGGCGCCGACATACCAGGACGCCGCCCGCGGATAGAGCGTCTTCTCGGCCTCATCGTTCACATGGGCGACCCAGTCGTCCTGGGCCTGGGGCGTGGCTTCCATCAGCGCCGACTGGGTCGTCTGCACATGCTGGATGGCGTCGAAGATCCAGTCGACGTGCTGCTCGATCGAGTTGAGCATGTTGCTGAGCACCGAAGGACTGCCGGGACCGGTGACGGTGAACAGGTTGGGGAAGCCGGCCACGGCGACACCGAGGTAGGTCTTCGGCCCGTCCCGCCAGACGTCCCGCAGGGCGAGGCCGTCGCGGCCGCGGATGTCGATGTTCAGCAGCGCTCCGGTCATGGCGTCGAAGCCCAGGGCGTAGACGATGATGTCCGCCGGGTATTCCGCGTCGGACGTGCGAACGCCGGTTTCGGTGATCGCCTCGATCGGGGTTTCGCGCAGGTCGACGAGGGTGACGTTCTCGCGGTTGTAGCTGGCGAAGTAGTCGGTATCGACACAGGCGCGCTTGGTCGCCAGCGGGAAGCTGTCGGGGCTGAGTTTCGCGGCCAGGACGGGATCCTTGACGATCTCGCGGATCCTGGCCCGGACGAAGTCGGCGGCGGCGTCATTGATCCGCTCGTTCTTGACGAGGTCGGGGATCATCACAGCGGAGATCAGCCCACCGCCGTTCCACAGCTGCTCGACCAGGGCGGCCAGCTCGGCGTCGGTCGGGACCCAGCCCTTCGGTGGCAGCGGCAGGCCCGGCTCACCGCTTTCCAGCAGCGCCTTGTAGATCGGAAAGGCCTCGTTGAAGGCGGCGATCTCTTCGTCGGTGAGCGGCGCATTGAGGGCCGGCAGGCTGAAGTTGGGCGTGCGCTGGAATACCGTCACCTGGGCCGCGTCATTGGCGATCAGCGGCATCGACTGGATGGCCGAGGAGCCGGTGCCGATGATGGTCACGCGCTTGCCTTTGAAGTCGACGCCCTCGTGCGGCCACTGGCCGGTGACGTAGGCCTCGCCCTTGAAGCTGGCCGCGCCAGGAATGTCGGGCACGCGCGGAACCGAGAGGCAACCCGTGCCCATGATGCAGAACCGGGCGTCGAACACCTGGCCCTGGTCCGTCTCGACCCGCCAGCGGCCGGTCTCCGCGTTGAACACCGCCGAGACGACCTTCGTCCCGAACAGGAAGGCAGGTCGCAGGTCGTAGCGGTCGGCGACATGCTCGGCGTAGGCGAGGATCTCCGGCTGGGTCGCGTACTTCTCGCTCCACCGCCAGGTTTCGCGAAGCTCGTCGGACCAGGTGTAGGAATACAGGAGACTGGGGATGTCGCAGCGGGCGCCGGGATAGCGGTTCCAGTACCAGGTGCCGCC
>CAZISF010000005.1:37353-60407 GCA_964541915.1 uncultured Caulobacter sp. | reverse complement strand
CCCTAATCCTGGCCCGCTCGATTGGGGCACACGTACCTGCGGTACATGTCCCCTTTTTCTACTCCATCTCAAGCACGGCAGCACCCTGGACCACCCCGGCCACCTGGCCCGGGACCGTCGCCAGGATCTGTTCGGCGTAGAACCGCCAGACGCCGGCGTAGGCTGCGTCCGAGCCGGCCATTCTCGCCAGCATCCAGCCCCCCACGACATCCCCAGCAAGCTTCAGGAACGCGGTCGCACCCGCCAGGGCGTCCGGCGTGTTGCGCCGCGCCGACAGCCAGGCGGCGGCCTCTTCAAGCGCGTCCACGCCAGCCGCCAGCCGCGGTTCGCCGACCGCCGCCTCTCGAACGTCGGCAAGCAGAGACGCCAGCGCCGCGCCACCGCCTAGCGTCAGCTTGCGGCCGACCAGGTCGATAGCCTGGATGCCGTTGGTCCCTTCGTAGATCGGCAGGATACGGGCGTCGCGATAGTGCTGGGCCGCGCCGGTCTCCTCGATGAAACCCATGCCGCCGTGGATCTGCACGCCAAGGCTGGCGGCCTCGACGCCGAGGTCGGTCGACCAGGCCTTGGCGATCGGGGTCAGCAGCTCTTCGCGCAGCTTGGCGGCGGTGCGGTCGACCTCGCTCGCCGCGTGGCGCGACAGGTCTGCCGCCACCGCCGTCGACAGGCAGATGGCCCGGGCGGCGAGGATCTTCGCCCGCATCAGCATCAGCATGCGGCGGACGTCAGGGTGATCATGGATCGGCGCGTTGTTCTCGCCGGTCCAGGCCGAACGGCCCTGACGGCGTTCCATCGAGAAGGCCAGCGCCTGCTGGTAGGCACGCTCGGCGATACCCACGCCCTGGGCCCCAACCTGCAGCCGCGCGGCGTTCATCATGGTGAACATGGCCGCCAGACCCTGGTTTTCGACGCCGACCAGTTCGGCCCGGGCGCCCTCGAAGGCCATCACGCAGGTGGGCGAGCCATGGATGCCGAGTTTGTGCTCGATACCGACAGGCCGCACATCGTTGGCCGCGCCGGCTGCCCCGTCGGCGTTCAGCAGCCGCTTGGCGCAGACGAACAGCGAGATGCCGCGGCTGCCCTCGGGCGCATCCGGCAACCGCGCCAGCACCAGATGGATAATGTTGTCGGCGACATCGTGGTCGCCCCAGGTGATGAAGATCTTCTGCCCGGTCAGGCGATAGCCGCCCTCCCCGTCCGGTTCTGCGCGCGTTGTCAGGGCAGCGAGGTCCGAACCGGCCTGCGGCTCGGTCAGATTCATCGTGCCGGTCCACTCGCCGCTGACCAGCTTCGGCAGGAAACGGGCCTTCTGGCTTTCCGTGCCGTGCGCGGCGAGCGCCTCGATCGCCCCTTGGGTGAGCATGGGGCAGAGGCCGAACGCCAGGCTGGCGGCCTGGATCATTTCGAACACGGCGATCTCGAGCGTCTTGGGCAGCCCCTGGCCGCCGAATTCCGGATCGGCCGACAGGCTGTTCCAGCCCCCTTCGGCGAACTGGCGGTAGGCGTCGGCGAAGCCGGGCGCGGCTGTGACCTTGCCGTTGGCGTACCGCGCCCCGGACTGGTCGCCCTTGCGATTCAGGGGCGCGATGACGCCGGACGCGAACTCTCCCGCCGCTTCCAGCACGGCCCAGACGGTCTCCGCATCGGCGTCCGGAAAGGCCCCGCCGAGACGGTCAAAGCCCGCCGCCTTCAACGCTGCTGTCATATCCCGGAGCGGCGCGGTGTAGGTCATGGAACATCTCCCAGTCGGCAGGGTTTTAGGCCCGGCGCCACCCGTTCGTGAAGCCCGCGCCTTTCCATCGCCACAACCCCGCCCTATCTCATTCGCAACCTGATCAGTCACAGACGAGGTCGTCATGCTCCGCCCCTTCGCCGTCGCCCTCGCGCTTGTTCTGATGACCGCGCCGATGGCGTCGGCCGCGCCGTCGGTCGACCCCGCCGACATGCCTGCCGGGACCTATGTGGTGGACAAGACCCACGCGAGTCTGATCGCCAGGGTCAAACACATGGGCCTCTCGGCCTACACCGTGCGTTTCACGGGCTTCGAGTCCTCCTACAGCTGGGATCCCAAGTCGCCCCAGACCGCGCAGGTCGAGGCGACGATACAGGCCGCGTCGCTGGACACCGGGGAGCCGAAATTCAACGGCGAGTTCGCCGAGAAGTTTCTCGACGCGAAGGCCAACCCGACGATCAAGTTCGTCTCGACTTCGATCGTCCAGACCAGCCCCGGCAAGGGCACGATGACGGGCGACCTGACGTTTCGTGGCGTGACCAAGCCGGTCACCCTCGACGTCGCCTTCGCGGGCTACGCGTCGGGCCTGGGCGGCCAGCGCTCGGGCTTCTCGGCCAAGGGCGTCATCAAGCGGTCCGAGTTCGGCTCGACCTTCCTGCTCAATCCGCCGCTGGCGATGGTTGGAGACGAGGTCGAGTTGATCCTCGAACTGGAGTTTGTGAAGAAGTAGGCTCAGGCAGAACCCCGGAGTCGCCATGACCAGAACCCGCTATTCGACCGCCGCCATCCTTCTGCACTGGCTGATCGCCGGGCTGCTCGTCTGGACTGTCCTTCTCGCCTGGCAGTCGGAAGACCTGAAGGGCGCGGCCAAGATCGCGGTTCTGCAGCTACACAAGCCTCTCGGCATCACCATCATGCTGCTGACGCTGCTGCGCATCGGCCTGCGGTTCGTCTATCCGGCGCCGCCGATGGGCGAGCACCTGAAGCGGTGGGAACTGATCCTCGCCAAGTCGGTCTACGGCCTGTTCTACCTGCTGCTTCTGTTCCTGCCGTTGAGCGGCTGGGCCATGGTCTCGGCCAGCGCCCTGATCCACCAGTACCCGATCAACATGTTCGGTCTGTTCAACTGGCCTGTCATCACGCCGCTGTTCGAGCTTCCGGGCGAGCTGCGCCACGCGAAACATGAGCAGCTGGAAGCCATCCACGGCCTGGTCGCCAAGGTGATCATCTATGGTCTGGTCCCGCTGCACATCCTTGGCGCGCTGAAGCACCAGTTCATCGACAAGGACAACGAGCTGGCCAAGATGATCCCGTTCCTGGCCAAAAAGGACGCCGCCGCATGAAACCCTTCGCGCCCCTGTTCTCCGTGGTCGTGATCGCGGTGGCCACCCAGGCCTGGGCGGCCCCCGCGCCGGTCTGGACCGTGGACAAGGGCGCCTCGAAGGTGGCGTTCGCCTCGAGCTTCGACGGCGGCGCGTTCAGCGGCGCGTTCCGGCGCTGGGACGCGGCAATCCGCTTCGACCCGGCCAATCTGTCGGGCTCCTCGGCGGTCGTGACCTTCGACATGGCCTCGGCCGTGACCGGCGATTCCAGCCGCGACGGCGCCCTGCCACAGGACGACTGGTTCGCCGCCGGAAAGTTCCCGAAAGCGACCTTCACGGCGAAGACCTTTAAGGCGCTGGGCGGCAATCGCTACCAGGCGGTCGGCGACCTGACGATCCGCGGCGTCACGAAGCCGTTGACCCTGCCCTTCACCCTCGTCATCACCGGCGGCGTAGCGAAGATGAACGCCAGCGTGGGCCTGAACCGTCTGGCCTTCGGCGTGGGACAGGGCGAGTGGAAGACGACCGAGGTCGTGCCGGGAACGGTGACGGTCAACATAAACCTGACAGCGAAACGCGCCGGCTAGACCGCGCGGTCGCGGCCCTGCGCGCCGGCGATCTCGTCATCCTGCCGACCGAGACCGTCTATGGCCTGGCCGCCGATGCGGCCAACCCGCTGGCCGTCGCCGGCGTCTACGCGGCCAAGGGCCGGCCGAGCTTCAACCCCCTGATCGCCCATGTCGCCGACATCGCCGCCGCGCGGCGGATCGCCGTGCTCGACGACCGGGCCGAACGGTTGGCGCAGGCCTTCTGGCCGGGGCCGCTCACGATTGTCGCGCCCATCGCGAACGCTGCCGCCGTCTGCGACCTGGCGCGAGCCGGGCTCGACACGGTCGCCGTGCGCGTGCCCGGCCATCCGGTCGCCCGCGCCCTGCTGGAGGCCTTCGGCGGGCCGGTCGTGGCGCCCTCGGCCAACCGCTCGGGCCGGCCGAGCCCGACGACCTTCGCCGACGCGGTCGAGGAAACCGGCCCGTCCGCCGCCGCTGCGCTGGACGGCGGCTCCTGCGCGGTAGGCCTGGAGTCGACCGTTGTCGCGCTGCTGCCCGCCGGGCCGGCGCGCCTGCTGCGGCCCGGCGCGGTGACCCGGGCGCAGATCGAGGCCCTGATCGGACCGCTGGCTGAAGCCGACGGCGACGCAAAGCGCTCGCCCGGCCGGCTGGCGCTCCACTACGCGCCCGATGCACCTGTGCGGATCAATGTGACTCGGCCTGAACCCGGTGAGGCCTTCCTCGCCTTCGGGCCGGGCGACAGCCCGTTCAACCTCAGCCAGACCGGAGATCTCGTCGAGGCGGCGGCGAACCTGTTCGCGATGCTGCGCGCGGCGGACCGAACGAAGCCCGCAGCCATCGCCGTGGCGCCGATCCCGGGCGAGGGCCTCGGCGAAGCGATCAACGACCGCCTGAAGCGCGCCGCCGGCTTCATCGGCTGACGGCCGGCGCGCGGCGGGCTATGCTGCCCTCATGACCATCTCCGTGCCCGCAGACGTCATCTCCCGCCTGAAGGCCGTCCTCGGCGAGGGCGGCTGGAGTCAGGACCGCGACCGCATCGCCCCCAAGCTCGTCGAATGGCGCGGCCGCTGGGAAGGGACGACGCCTCTGCTGGTTCTCCCGAAGACCACCGAAGAGGTCGCGGCCGTCATCGGCATCTGCGCCGAATCCGGCACGGCGATCACGCCGCAGGGCGGCAACACCGGCCTCGTCTCCGGTCAGATTCCCCAGGGCGAAATCCTGCTGTCGACCGAACGCCTGAACCGTATCCGCGACATCGACGGCTTCGACGACGTGATCGTCGCCGAGGCCGGCGTGACGCTGGCGGCGGTGCATGAGGCGGCGGCGAAGCTGTCTCGCCGGTTCCCTCTGGGCCTGGCGTCTGAAGGGTCGGCCACGGTCGGCGGGGTCGTCTCGACCAACGCCGGCGGCACCCAGGTGCTGCGCTACGGCACGACCCGCAATCTGGTGCTGGGTCTTGAGGCCGTGCTGCCCAACGGCGAGATCTGGAACGGCCTCAAGCGGCTGCGCAAGGACAACACCGGCTACGACCTCAAGCAGCTGCTGATCGGCGCCGAGGGCACGCTGGGCGTGATCACCGCCGCCAGCCTGAAGCTGTTTCCAGTGCTCAACTCGCGGGCCACGGCCGTGGTCGGCCTGGCCTCCCCCGCTGACGCCATCCGGCTGCTGGCGCGCGCCAAGGAAGAGACCGGCGGGGCCGTCGAGGCCTTTGAGCTGATGAGCCGGCTGGGCGTGCAGTTCGCCGTCGACCATATCCCAGGCCTCCGCGAGCCGCTGGACGCCATCCATCCCTGGTATGTGCTGGTCGAGACCGCCAGCGGCGAGCCCGGCGCGGCCGAGGGCGCGATGGAGCGGCTGCTGGGCCGCGCGCTCGAGGACGGCCTGATCACCGACGCGGCGATCGCCCAGACGCAGGCCCAGGCGAAGGCGTTCTGGGCCGTGCGGGAGAACCAGTCCGGCGCCCAGAAGCCCGAGGGCGCGGCCTGGAAGCACGACGTCTCTGTCCCTGTCTCGCGTATCGCCGACTTCATTGAGCAGGCGACGGCGGCGGTGCTGAAGCATGATCCGCGCGTGCGGGTCGTGGCCTTCGGCCATGTCGGCGACGGCAACGTCCACTACGACGTGCTGCGGCCGGCCGGCGGCTCGGACGAGGCGCACAACGAGGGCCGCGACGCGGGCTCACGCATCGTCCACGACATCGTCGACGCCATGGAAGGCTCGATCAGCGCCGAGCACGGCCTGGGCGCCGCCAAGACCGCCGACGCCCTGCGCTACAAGTCGGCCGTCGAGGTGGAGGCGCTGCGGGCGATCCGCGGGGCGCTGGATCCGAAGCGGATCATGAACCCGCGCGTGCTGTTCTAGGTCACCTGCGACGGCTTGGTCACCGTCACGGCCGGCGGGGGCGCGGTGTTCACGGGGCCCTCGAAGGTCACGTGGAAGCCGGTGATCTGCCAGCCGCCGACCTTGCTCTTGGCCAGCACGGTCTCGGCCAGAACGGTCTGCGACGGATAGCTGTAGGCGTGGACCAGCACGGCGTTGGTTCCGCCCGTGCCGGCATTGATCGACCAGCTGCGGGTGACGGCGGCGGTCGGGGCGCCTTCAGGTAGCGACGATTTCACCGCCGACAGGGCGGCCAGCGACTCCGGCGTGCGCAGGGCCGCCGACAGGTCCGCGTCCTGGCTTAGGTCCGCGCCGGTGCGGATCTGCTCGTAGAGCGCACGGGCCTTGGCGTCGGCGGCCTTGTCCATCGTCGGCAGGCTGCAGGCCGCGAGGGCGAGACAGGCCGATATCATCACCAGAAAAGTCCGCATGGCCGTCACTCCGTCCTGAACAGACCTGGATGATGGCCTTGCCCGCTCGCTGGGAGCAAGCCCGGCGTCAGACGCCGGGCCCGGCGCTCGCGATCAGGGCGTGCAGCGCCGTCAGATGACCCTTGAGCGCCTTGCGGCCCGCCCCCGTCAGCGCCAGCCAGGTTCGCACCCGCCCGCCTGAGGGCGTCTTGCTGACCGACAGATAGCCGGCCTCCTCGAGCAGCTTCACATGTTTGCTCAGGACGGACTCGCTGACGTCGAGCGATTCCCGGATGGTGGCGAAGTCGATGGTGTCGGCCGCCGCCAGCATGCAGCAGATCTGCAGCCGGTTCGGCGCGTGGATGACCGGGTCGAGGACGCCCATCACAGGTGCGCCCCGTCCTGCAGATCCCGGCGATAGGCGACCTCCCACAGGAAGCCGCCGGCGGTCGTGACCAGCGCGGCCAGAACGCCGGCGACGAACGGGGCCACCGTCAGGCCGTGGCTGCGAACCAGCCATGTGCTGCCGAGCATGATGGCCACGATCAGCGCCGCCATGCCCAGCGAGACGATCATCGTCCGTCCCTTGCGATAGCCGTTGACCCATAGGCCGGTGCGCGCCCGATAGACCCGGATCAGGCCAGCCAGGCCGAGGAGGAAGACGGCGTAGTAGGGGCCGACGATCCACAGAGACTGTCCCTGAACGGCGACAAGGCCGCCGATCAGCAGGCCAAGGGCCGGGTGGTACCAGACCGGCGCAACGGCGCGGCGCGCCATCTCGGTTCGGGCGGCGTTGACCTCGGCCAGCATGCGGGCGGCGTCGGCGGGTGAAGGCGGGGCCATCGGCGGCTCTTGAGTTTCCATAGTGGAAAGTTATGCGTCACTTTCCATATCGTCAAGTGATAACTTTCCAGGTCGGAAAGTGCACGACCCGGGCCATGTCCGACAGGGCTGGTCTTCCAGCGCCCCGCGCTCTATCTCCGCCCGCATGCTGATGGTCATCTCGCCCGCCAAGGCCATGAAATTCGAGGCGCCGGAGCGGGTCCTGCCGCTGACCACGCCTGCGCTCAAGGATGACATCGCCGAGCTGGACACGGTCACTCGCAAGCTGCGGCCGCGCGACCTGCGCAAGCTGATGGATATTTCGGAAAAGCTGGCTGACCTCAACCACGCCCGGTTCCAGGCCTTCGATGCTTCGGTCGAAGAGGGACTCCAGGCGGCCGTGGCGTTCAACGGCGACGTCTATGCCGGCCTGAATGCTCGGTCGCTCGACGCGAAAGCGTTCAACTGGGCGCAGGATCACCTGCGCATCCTGTCGGGCCTCTACGGCGTGCTGCGGCCGGCCGACGCCATCCAGCCGTACCGGCTGGAAATGGGCATCCAGCTGAAGACGAAGCGCGGGAAGAGCCTCTACCAGTTCTGGGGCGACCGCATCTCCCGAACGCTCAACGAAGCCGCCGAGGGCCACAGGGATCGCCGTCTGGTGAACCTGGCCAGTCAGGAATACTTCGGCGCTGTCGACCTCAAGGCCCTTAGTCTGCCGGTGATCACCTGCCGGTTCTTCGAGGACCGCGGCGAGGTGACCAAGCAGATCAGCTTCATGGCCAAGAAGGCCCGCGGGATGATGGCCCGCTATGCCATCGACGGCCGGATAGACCGGGCCGAAGGGCTGAAGGACTTCGACCGCGAGGGCTATGTCTACCGGCCCGATCTCTCGACCGACACGGACTGGGTCTTCCTGCGGAAATCGGGATGAATTGCCGCTCGCGCTCGCAGGCGCGAAGGGCTATGCTGCACTGCAACAATAACGAGGCGGGAGCTATCGCCAATGACCTCCGAACTTCGGGGACAGGTCGCCATCGTCACCGGATCCACGAGCGGAATCGGCCACGGACTGGCTGACGCGCTCGGCGCCGCCGGCGTGAATCTGGTGATCAATGGACTCGGCGATCCGGCCGCCATCGAAGCGACGCGCGCCGATCTGGCCAAGCGCCACGGCGTCGAGGTCCGCTACCACGCCGCCGACATGACCAAACCCGGCGAGATCGCCGACATGGTCACCTCGACCGTCGCCGCTTTCGGCCGGCTAGACATCCTGATCAACAACGCCGGCGTTCAGCACGTTTCGCCGATCGAGGATTTTCCCATCGACTGGTGGGACCGGATCCTGGCCATCAACCTGTCGTCGGTATTCCACGCCACCCGCGCGGCGATCCCGACGATGAAGGCCGCCAAACGCGGACGGATCGTCAACATCGCCTCGGCCCACGCCCTGGTCGCCTCGCCGTTCAAGAGCGCCTATGTGGCCGCCAAGCATGGCGTGGCTGGCTTCACCAAGACCGCGGCCCTCGAGCTGGCCACGGCCGGCGTGACGGTCAACGCCATCTGCCCCGGCTATGTGAAAACGCCGCTGGTCGAGGCGCAGATCGCCGATCAGGCCAAGGCGCGCGGCATCAGCGAGGAGGCGGTCATGCGCGACGTGATCCTCGCGGCCCAGCCGACCAAACAGTTTGTCACCGTCGAGCAGCTGGCCGGCATGCTGCTGTACCTGTGCTCGGACGTCGGCGCCTCTGTGAACGGCGCGATCCTCTCCATCGACGGCGGCTGGACGGCCGCGTGAAACCGCCCGCCCACCGCAGCAAGCCGAGGCCCATCAGCCTGGCGCTGCAGGGCGGCGGGTCTCACGGCGCTTTCGAATGGGGCGTCATCGAGCGTTTGCTCGAGGAAGAGTCGCTGGTGATCGCGGCCGTCACCGCCGCATCCGCCGGCGCGATGAACGCCGCCGCCCTCGCCACGGGCCTGGCGGCGGGTGGGCGTGAGGGCGCCAAAGCCAGCCTGGCCGCGCTCTGGCGCGCCTCCAGCAACGCCGACAGTCGCAACGGGACCGTCTTCGGCGACTCCAGCGTCTGGACCTCGATGCTGCGACCAGACTGGCTGAAGGACAGCCCGGCCTGGCGCTGGGCGGAGAGTTTCGGCGCAACCCTCAGCCCGTACGAATTCAACCCGTTCAATCTGAATCCGCTGAAGGCCGTTCTGGAAAAGGTGGTCGACTTCGAGGCCATCCGCGGCCCCAAGGCGCTCCAGCTCTATGTCTCCGCCACCGGGGTTCGCACGGGCAAGGCGCGCATCTTCCGCAACGAGGAGCTGACCGTCGACCACCTGCTGGCCTCGGCCTGCCTGCCGACCCTTTTCCACGCCGTAGAGATCGACGGCGAGCCCTACTGGGACGGCGGCTATCTGGCCAATCCCGCGCTCTGGCCCCTGCTCTATGCCGATACGCCGGACGACGTGCTGCTGGTCAGCCTCAATCCGTTCGAGCGCAAGGAGCTGCCCAAGAGCCCGGCGGAAATCATGGACCGGCTCAACGAAATCACCTTCAACGCCAGCCTGTCGGCAGAACTGCGCGCCATCGCTTTCGTGCGCAAGCTGCTCGACGAGGGCTTGCTCAAGGAGAGCGCCCGCAGCCATTACCGGCACATGTACGTGCACGCGATTACCGCCGACGGCTATCTGGGCGACCTGTCGATGGCGTCGAAATTCAGCACCGAGTGGTCCTTCCTGAGCGACCTGCGCGCGCGGGGCAGAAGGGCCGCCGACGCCTGGCTGACGGCGCATCTCGATCAGGTCGGCGTCGCCTCGACCGTCGATCTGAAGGCCGAGTTCCTGTGACCGACCAGCATCCGCGACCCACGGCCGGCGTCGTCTGCCTGCGCGGCCGCGAGGTCCTTCTGATCAAGCGCGGCACAGCGCCCCGGCTGGGTCAGTGGAGCCTGCCGGGCGGCCGAATCGAATGGGGCGAGACCAGCGCCGAGGCGGCGCTGCGCGAACTGGCCGAGGAAACTGGCGTCGCCGCAGAGCTGCTGGGCCTGATCGATGTCGTCGACGGCATCATGACGTCCCGCGAGACGGGCGAGATCACCCGCCACTACATCATGGTCGACTATGCCGCCCGCTGGCTGTCCGGCGATCCCATCGCAGGGGATGATGCGGCCGACGCCCGGTTCTTCTCGCTCGAAGAGGCGCTGGCGATCATTGAGTGGGATGTGACCCGCAAGGTCGTGCAGGAAGCCGTCGACCGTTTCGGCGCTTGACCGCCGCCGCGTCACCCGCCTTTTGTCACTCCAAACAGATGTTCACGGGGAGTGACGCACCATGGCCTACAAGCCCTTTGATCTGACCGGCAAGGTCGCGCTCGTCACCGGCGGCAACGGCGGCATCGGCCTGGGCATGGCCGAGGCGATGGCCCAGGCCGGCGCCGACATCGTCATCTGGGGCTCGAACCCCGACAAGACTCTCGCCGCCGAAGGCAAGCTGACCAGCTACGGCGTGCGGGTGAAGGCCCAGATCGTCGATTGCTCGGACGAGGCCCAGGTGGTCGCCGGCATGGCCGAAGCGGTCGTGGCCATGGGTCGGGTCGATACGGTGATCGCCAACGCCGGCCGCGGGCGGGGCGCCGCTTCCTTCTCCGAGATGTCCACCGACACCTGGAACTACAACATGGCCCTGAACCTCGACGGGGTGTTCTGGACCCTGCGCGAGGCGGCCAAGCACATGGTCGAACGGGCGAAGACCGGCGACGCCGGCGGCTCGCTCATCGGCATCGCCTCCCTGGCGGCCGTCGAGGGCGCGGCCCGCAACGAAGCCTATGCCGCTACCAAGGGCGCCGTGGTCTCGATGATGAAGTCGATCGCCGTCGAACACGCCCGCTACGGCGTCCGCGCCAACTCGATCCTGCCCGGCTGGATCGCCACCGACATGACCGCCGGGGCCCAGGGCAACGACAAGTTCACCACCAACGTCATCAGCCGGGTGCCGATGCGCCGCTGGGGCACGCCCGAGGACTTCGGCGGCATGGCCGTCTATCTGGCGTCCGACGCCTCCCGCTTCCACACCGGCGACTCGTTCCTGATCGACGGCGGCTACGCGATCTTCTGAGGATTACCCCGATGTCCCTCCGCACCCCTCTCTGCGACCTGCTCGACATCGAGCATCCGATCATGCTGGCGGGCATGGGCGGCGTGTCCTACGCCGAGCTGGCCGCCGCTGTCAGCAACGCCGGCGGCTACGGCGTGCTCGGCATGGCTGGAACCCAGCCGGAGTTCATCCGCGAGCAGATGCGAAAGGTCCGCTCGCTGACGGACAAGCCGTTCGGGGTCGACCTTCTCGCGGCCTCGCCCGAAAGCCTGACGGCGGCGGTTGAGATCATCATCGAGGAAGGCGCGAGCTCGTTCATCGCCGGTCTGGGCGTGCCCATGCCGATCATGGAGAAGCTCAAGAAGGCCGGACTGAAGGTCATGGTCGTCTGCGGCGCGGTGAAGCACGCGGTGAAGGCCGAGCAGGCCGGCTGCGACGCGGTCATCTGCCAGGGCGGCGAAGGCGGCGGCCACACGGGCCTCGTCGGCACCCTGCCCCTTCTGGCCCAGGCGGTGGAGGCGGTGAAGATCCCCGTGGTCGGCGCCGGCGGCCTGTATGACGGCCGCGGCCTGGCGGCCTGTCTGGCGCTGGGCGCGCAGGGCGTCTGGATGGGCACCCGCTTCATCGCCAGTCAGGAAGCCCACGCCGGCGACCTCTACCGCGAGACCATCCTCAACGCCTCGGACGAGGATACCGTCCGCACCCGCTGCTACAGCGGCAAGCCGATGCGCGTGCAGAAGAATCCCTATGTCGCCGACTGGGAAAGCCGTCCCGGCGACATCCAGGCGTTTCCGATGCAGGCCGGAATCAGCATCCGCAACAACGCCATGGGCGGCATCGGCGGGCAGATCGAGGGCCTGGATCCGGACAAGTCCTGCTTCGCCATGGGCCAGAGCGCCGGCGGCGTGCACGACGTCTTGCCGGCAGGCGAGATTGTCCGCCGCCTGATGGCCGAGGCCCACGCCGCCATCGGAAAGCTGACCGCGCTGAACGCCGCCAGCCCCGCCGTGGCCCGCGAAACCGCGGCCTGAGGCCATGGCCGTCTACGGCGTCGCCCACATCACCATCACCGACCGGGCGGCCTATGATCGCTATTCGGCGGCGTTCATGGAGGTGTTCAACCGCTTCGACGGCACGTTGCTGGCCGTCGACGAGACGCCCGAGGTGATCGAGGGCGTCTGGACCGCGACGCGGCTCGTGATGATGAGCTTCCCGGACGCAGAGGCGTTCCACGCCTGGTTCGACTCACCCGCCTATCAGGCGATCGCCGAGCATCGCCACGCCGGCTCGACCGGCGTGGTTCTGCTGGCGAAAGGGCTGGGCGGCTAGAGCTTCGGAACCGCCATGCCCCGCTCGACGGCAGGGCGGGCGGCGATCGCCTCGAGCCAGCGGTGGACGCCGGCCATCTCGTCCCAGCCGGCGATCAGGGGCGTGGTCTTGAGCAGCGGGGCCATGGCGGCGATCCAGGGATAGGCGGCCATGTCGGCGATCGAATAGTCGCCGCCGAGGTAGTCCGCCTCCTTCAGGCGCTTGTCCATCACGGTCAGCAGTCGGGTCGATTCCGCGGCGAAGCGGTCGATGGTCGACTGCACGGGTTCCGCGGCCCGGAGGAAGTAGCCGAGCTGGCCGAGCATCGGTCCGAGCCCGCCGACCTGCCAGGCCAGCCATTCGAGCACCTTCCAGCGCGCCGCGCCGGATGCCGGCAGAAACTGGCCGTGCTTGTCGGCCAGGTAGATCAGGATCGCGCCGCTCTCGAAGACCGGCAGGTCGCCGCCGTCGGCGTCGTGATCGACGATGGCCGGGATCTTGTTGTTCGGCGAGATGGCGAGGAACGCCGGCGCGAACTGCTCGTCCTTGCCGATATTGACCGGCTTGACGGCATAGGGAACGCCCAGCTCTTCGAGCAGTATTGAGATCTTGCGGCCGTTCGGCGTCGTCCAGGTGTAGAGATCGATCATCGATGTATCCGTGTTCTTGAAGCGGCCCGGGACCCTAGGTAGGTGGTTGACGGGCGTTCCGTAAGGCCGGTCAATGGCCGAAGGCATGCGAACAGGGGGCGGGGCATGAGCAGCGACAACGACGGCCGGGACGACGGCCATCTGGTCCACCGGCTGGTGTTCTTCTCGGACGCAGTGTTCGCCATCGTCCTGACCCTGCTGGTGCTGGAGCTGCGCCCGCCGGAGTTGCCCAGCGCAAGCGGCCTGACCCTCGCCATGCGCGCGATGATTCCCCATTTCATCGCCTTTATCGCCAGTTTCGGCGTGGTCAGCATCTTCTGGGCGGCGCACCTGGCGATCTTTCGCACCATGAAGCTGTTCGACTGGCCGGTGGCCTGGCTGAACCTTCTGTTCCTGTTCACCATCGCCCTGATGCCGTTCGCCTCCGCCATCCTCGGCCGCTACGGAACCCAAGGAGAGTCCTGGCGCATCTATTCGGTGATCCTGATCGCCGCCGCCGTGTCCCAGTGCGCACTGGTTCTGTGCCTCTATCGTGGCAAGGGCAGGCTGGTGGGCGGCACAACGGGCCGTGAGATCGCCTACCGGCTTACGCGCGCGGCCTCGCCGGGCATCGTGTTCGGCATAGGTCTCTGGCTCAGCCTGATCGGAGAGCCCGGCCTGTCGGCGATGTGCTGGGTGCTGTTCCCGCCCATTCTGATCCTGGCGGGCCTGTTGTTCGGTCCGCGCAAGCCGAAACCGGCCAGGCCCGAGCCAGAGCCCGCCGAAGCCTAGACCCCCTCGACGATCAGCACCCGGTATTCCGCGCCGGCCAGGCGATGCTTCAGGGCTTCCTGATAGGCCGGGCTGCGATACCAGGCCTGGGCCTCGGCGAAGCTGGGAAAGGAGAGGATCACCGCGCCCTCGACCTGAGGCCCCTCAAGGACCTCATGCTTGCCGTAGAAGGCCAGCGGCGTAACGGCGTGCCCTTCGCGGGCGCCCCGGGCTTTCTGGGCGTAGGTCGCGAACTCGTCGGCGTCGATCATCCGGTCCCGGACCAGAATGACATAGGCGGGCTTGGCGGTGTCGGACATGGCGCGATCCCCTCGGGGTTGCTGATTCACAGCCGGCGACGGAACAGCGGAAACAGCACGAACGCAACCTGTGACGCGAGGCCGAGCAGCGCGGGGCCGGTTCGATAGGAATCGATCAGCTCGCCAGGCGTCCGGCCAAAGAGGATCATCGCCCCGACCGGTTCGGCGATCAGAAGCAGGACAAGAGCCGTGACGCTCATCGCGATGCGATCTCGCGGCAGAGGGCCGACACCCAGTCGCGTGATCACGGCGCCGCAGATCATCCAGGAAGCCGTCAGCATGACCGGAAGCTCCAGCAGGACCGCGCCACCGACGCCCAGCCGGGGGGCCACGACCAGCACTCGCAGAACCCCCAGCAGGAAGCCGAGCGAAGATACCGCCGCGAAATAGGCGGCGCCGGCGAAAACGGCCTTGCGCATGGAGAAGCCTCGCTACCCAGCTGACGCCGCAACCCTACGACCGCGCGAAGGTCGGCCCGTTGATTCAGGTCACGGTCGTCAAAGCCGCCAGGGGGTACCGGGTCCGCGTCTCTTGCAGGAACCGCCCCACATGATCAGCACCTCCCTCACGTTCGGTCAGATCAGCCGTCAGACCGACACCGTTCAGGTGATCATGACGCGAACTTTCGACCATGCCGTCGCGACGGTCTGGTGCGCCCTGACCGAGCCGGCGCGCCTGGCGCAATGGCTGGCTCCGGGCGAGATCGAGCCGCACGAAGGCGGCCGGGCGCGGCTGGATTTCATCGACTCCGGTACGACGATCGACAGCCTGGTCAGCGCCTGGAAACCCGGCGCCCTGCTGGAATACAGCTGGAGCGAGCCTGGCGAGCCCCTTCGGCCCGTGCGCTGGACGCTGGAGGCTAACGGACCGGCGGCGACGCACCTGACTCTGACCCTGACCATCCCCTCCGGGGAGGACGCAGGTCGCGCCGCCGCCGGCTGGGAGGCGCACCTTGAAATGCTCGCGGCGGCCCTCGAGGACGTGCCGATCAAGTTCCCGTTCGAACATTTCAAGGCCGCGCGCGAGGCTTACCGCGCCCTGCTGGCCTGATCGTCAGCCGGCGATCAGGATCCAGACGCCGATCGCCGCGAACGCCGCGGCCGCCGTCCAGCGGATGTATTTCATCGGCAGGCGCGTGGCCGCGGTCTCGCCGAGCCAGACGGCGGGCCCGTTGGCCAGCATCATGCCGACGGTCGTGCCCGCCGCGACGAGCAGGATCGAGTGGAACCGCGCAGCCAACGCCACGGTCGCGATCTGGGTCTTGTCACCCATCTCGACGAAGAAGAAGGCAATGGCGGTGGTCAGGAACACTGACCCGGCCTTGATCGCCGACGGCGCCTCGTCGTCCTCGAACTTGTCAGGGATCAGGGCCCAGACGCCGAAGCCGATGAACAGCAGGCCCAGCACCCAGTGGACCCAGGGACCGTGCAGCGCATGGCCCGCGACAGACCCGACCGTCGCGGCCAGGCCGTGGTTGGCCAGGGTCGCGACGAGAATGCCGGCCAGGATCGGCCAGGGTTTGCGGAATCGCGCCGCCAGCACGATGGCCAGCAGCATGGTCTTGTCGCCGATTTCGGCGATGGCCACGAGGCCGGCGGAGACGAGGAAGGCTTCCATGAACTTGTCCTGGCGGGACCGGTAAGACAGACCATTGGCGTTCCGCGCTCCGGTCCCGCTCGACCGCACGCGAAAGCCAAAGGTCTCGCCAGGTCCTTTCGGACTGGATGCGCCATGGAGCCTCGGCTCCAAGTTTGTTGACGCACCCGCTGCTGAACGCGCAGCCGGCTACTCCCCAGTGACGGAGGGGCTGATACGGGCCCGGGCCTGCGAATGCAAGGCTAGAGGCTCCCGTTCGCCTTCGCCGCCGCTGTCAATTCGTCGCGGAACCGGGGATGGGCGAGCGAGATCAGCGCCTTCGCCCGCTGCCCCGTGGACATGCCCTTGAGGTCGGCATGGCCGAACTCGGTGACGACGATATGGGTATCATTGCGCGGCGTGGTCACGGGTCCGTCCAGCCGCGTCGTGATCCGCGACAACGTCCCCTCCTTCGCCGTCGAGTGACAGGCGATGATCGACCGACCTCGGTGGGAGGCGTAGGCGCCGCGCACGAAATCGAGCTGGCCGCCCGCGGCGCTGAACTGCTTTCCGGCGAGGTGTTCCGAATTGCAGGCGCCGGACAGGTCGATCTGCAGCGTGGCGTTGACCGAAACGACCCGGTCATTGCGGGCGATCACCGCCGGGTCGTTGACGTATTCCACCGGCCGGCTCTCGACCGCGGCGTTGTCGTCGATGAAATCGTAGAGCGCCTGATCGCCGAGAGCGAAGGTGAAGATCGACAGGCCCGGATCGGTGACCTTGCGACGGTTGGTGACCGCACCGGCCTTCATCAGGGCCACCAGGCCGGGCGACAGCAGCTCGGTGTGGATGCCGAGGTCCCTGTGCCCGCCCAACGCCGCGCAGACCGCGTCCGGGAGCGCCCCAATGCCCATCTGCAGGCAGGACCCGTCCTCGACGAGCCCGGCGATGATCCGGCCGATGGCGGCGTCTTCGGCGGCCGGGAGACGGCCGGGGTTCTCGAACAGCGGCAGGTCGTTTTCGACGATGCCGGCGACCTCGCTGACGTGAATCATCCCGCCGCGCACCCGCGGGGTATGTTTGTTGACCTCCACGATGGTCTGGCGGGCGCAACGGGCGACGGTCGAGCCATAGTCGTTGCTCGGGCCGAAGCTGAAGTAGCCGTGCCTGTCCATCGGCGACACGGCGGTCACGTGGAAGTCAATCGGCGCCGGGTCGCACATCAGCCGTGGCGCCTGGCTGAAGGCGCCGGGGACGAAGTCGATCGTACGCTTGCCGTCGACCGCGCCCCGCTCAAGCAGGGACCGCTCGATCGGCCCGAGAAAGAAGCAATGGGGCCGGATACGGTCCATCAGCTCGTAGCGCAGCACGGTCATTCCCGCATGCGGCGTCGAGTGGAAATAGTAGAGCTTCACCTCGTCGATTTCGTTCGCCTCCGCCCGGGCGGCGATGGCTGCGAGGATGGCAGGCGGCTCCGCGAGGGCCATGCCCATCGAAATGCGGGCGCCGGACTCGATCCGCGCGGCGGCCTCGGTCGCGGTGATGCGCTTTTCGGCATAGATCTGGTCGGGGGTCATCGGCGACATCATGCCACGCGTGGGGGGCCGTCGACGAGGGGGAGTCGCAGGTGTCTGAAAAGGTTGTCAAACCCTTGCGGAACGGTGGTCTACGGACGGCTTCTCAACAGTTTGTTAACGAAAAAGTCGCCTCCGAGGCGTTTCTCCCCGTTGACGAGTCATTAGGCCTCATGGCCCCATATAGTGGGTTCAGGGGGCGTCATGCCCACAAGATGTAGCGTCTTCAGGGCGGGCTGTTCGTTTGTGAAGCCGCTGTTTGGTCACGGGTTTTAGGTCATGATGGGCGACGCGGCACGGCAAATTCCCCTCGGTGAGGCGGCAGGTGATTCCGCCTGGTTGTCCGGCGACAAGCCGCAGCTGGCGCTGGTCCGGAAGGTCGAGGTCGACCGCAGCCGCGACGCGCTGCTGACCGACTTCGGCAAAACGACGCTCGAAGACCGCTATCTGCTGCCCGGTGAGTCCTATCAGGACATGTTCGCCCGGGTCGCCACGGCCTTCGCCGATGACGCCGATCACGCCCAGCGCGTCTACGACTACATGAGCAAGCTGTGGTTCATGCCGTCGACGCCGGTGCTGTCGAATGGCGGCGCCAACCGCGGCCTGCCGATCAGCTGTTTCCTCAACGCGGTCGGCGACAGCCTCGACGGCATCGTCGGCACCTGGAACGAGAATGTCTGGCTGGCCGCCAACGGCGGCGGCATCGGCACCTACTGGGGCGGCGTCCGTTCCATCGGCGAGAAGGTCAAGGGCGCCGGCCAGACCAGCGGCATCATCCCCTTCATCCGCGTGATGGACTCCCTGACGCTCGCCATCAGCCAGGGCAGCCTGCGCCGGGGCTCGGCGGCGGTCTATCTGGACATCCACCACCCGGAAATCGACGAGTTCCTCGAGATCCGCAAACCCTCGGGCGACTTCAACCGCAAGTCCCTGAACCTGCATCACGGCATCTCGATCACCGACGAGTTCATGCACGCGGTCCGCGATGGCGGGAAGTTCGGCCTCCGCTCACCCAAGACCGGCGAAGTCCTGCGCGAGGTCGACGCCCGCGCCCTGTGGCAGAAGGTTCTGGAACTGCGCCTGCAGACCGGCGAGCCCTACCTGATCTTCTCCGACGCGGTGAACCGCGCCATGCCGAAGCACCAGCAGGAGCTGGGCTTCAAGGTCCGCCAGTCGAACCTCTGCAGCGAGATCATGCTGCATACCGGCAAGGACCACCTGGGCGTCGAGCGCACCGCCGTCTGCTGCCTGTCCTCGGTCAACGCCGAGTCGTTCCTCGAATGGCGCGACGAGCCGATGTTCATCGAGGACGTGATGCGCTTCCTCGACAACGTGCTGGAAGACTTCATCAAGCGCGCGCCCGATGACGCCAAGCACGCGGTTTACGCCGCCATGCGCGAGCGCTCGGTCGGCCTCGGCCTGATGGGTTTCCACAGCTTCCTGCAGGCCCAGAACGTGCCGTTCGAAAGCGCGCTGGCCAAGTCGTGGAACATGCGGCTGTTCAAGCACCTGCGTCGCGAGGCCGACAAGGCCAGCGTCAAGCTGGCCGAGGAGAAGGGCCCCTGCCCCGACGCGGCCGAGCGCGGCGTCATGGAGCGCTTCAGCCACAAGCTGGCCATCGCCCCGACCGCCAGCATCAGCATCATCTGCGGCGGCACCAGCGCCGGCATCGAGCCGATCCCGGCCAATATCTACAGCCACAAGACCCTGTCGGGCACCTTCGCGGTCCGCAACCCCTACCTCGAGCGCCTGCTCGAGACCAAGGGCGCCAACACGCCGGCGGTCTGGGACAGCATCCTGGCCAACGAAGGCTCGGTGCAGCACCTCGACTGCCTCAGCCAGGACGACAAGGACGTCTACAAGACGGCCTTCGAGATCGACCAGCGCTGGGTGGTCGAACTGGCCGCCGACCGCACGCCGGACATCTGCCAGAGCCAGTCGGTCAACCTGTTCATCCCCGGCGACGTGGATAAATGGGACTTGCACATGCTGCACTGGCAGGCCTGGGAGCGCGGCATGAAGAGCCTCTACTACCTGCGCTCCAAGTCCGTGCAGCGCGCCAGCCACGCCGGCGCCGAAACGGTCGACACCTACAATCTCGAAGTCGGCGAAAAGACCGACTACGACGAGTGCCTCGCCTGTCAGTAGGCTAGCCGGGGACATGTACCGCCAGGTCCGTGTCCCCTAGCACCCCGGCGGCGGCCGGAAATCCCGCGTATCCATCGCCTGCAGGCCCAGTTCCGCGCGGCGCGCATCCAGGCCGGCGGGATCGGCGACTTCGCCGATGACCCAGGCCCCGGCTTTGCAGACCGGCTGGGTGCCGAACGTCTGGGGCCGGCCCTCGATCACCGCCAGCCGATCGACCACCGAAGCATACCAGGCCGGCAGCACCTCGGCATCGGCGACCAGCGGCTCCATCCGACGGGCCGCCTCACGCATCAGTTTGCGGTCGTTCACCGCATGGACGACGATCAGCCAGGCCCCGCGCGCGCCCTCCTCGCCGAAAGCCGTACGCCCGAACCAGCCGCCATCGGCGGGCAGCATCGTCTTCAGCGCCGCCTGGTTCCTGCGATCGACGGCTTCGACAAGCGACCAGCAGGCGTCCAGCGCGACGCGACGTTCGGCCAGGTCGAGACTGTCGAAGTCCAGACCGTAGAGGGTCTCGCGCGCGGTCTGTTCCAGCTCGGCCATCCGTTCAAGCCTGCCCCCCTCCAGCGGTGAAGGCGGCAAGGCGTCGAGTTCGGCCTGTTTGGCGCGGATCGCGGCCTTGAGTGTCTTGACCATGCCCTGGGCGCGCGGCGACAGCGCCGGGCCGGCGTCGGGCGCATAGAGCGGCGCCGCGGCGAGCGCGGGATTTGCCACCAACGCGCTGACGGCGAAAATGAGCAGGCGTCGGGTGGTCATCAACGTCTTCCTCCCCGGAAAGGCAGTGAAGATGATGACACACCCCGAGGAGCCCGCCCGCCCGGAAAGTTCAGGCTTTCCCTGTCTTTCCTTCCCCCGTCTCGACACGGGCCTTTTCCAGGGCCTCGCCCTCGGGACCGTCCAGCGCCTGTTCCGCTTCCCGCGCCTTCTCCTTCACCGGGCCGGTTTCAACGAACGCCCGCTCGGCGTCGTCGAAGCGTTTCGCGGCCTCATAGTCGCCCTCGCCCTGGATGCTGCTCTTGTCTGCCATCGTGGTCTCCTCCGGTTCTCTGGATGGATAATCCGGTGGAGAGGCCGACGGTTCCTGGGCCGCACGCCGGCGTGACGGGCGGATTGGCGGTCCCGGTCCGGCGCGGAATGTTGTAGAAGGCCCCCATCAATGCCGGTCGACCCACGTCCGGCGCATTCCGCCCGGCCCGGGGCCGCCGCCTTCATGGAGCGCGCGTCATGGCCAAGGGTCAGAAAAAATCCAACAAGGAAGTCCGCAAGCCCAAGGCGGACAAGAAGGCCGCGGCCGCGCCGACCAGCCGGTTCATCGAGGTCGCCGGGAAGAAGTAGGGCGTAGGGGACATGTACCGAAGGTACGTGTCCTCTAATCGAGATTCAGCGGCGGCTGGCTTGGGGGTCACGTACCTGCGGTACATGTCCCCGCCCTAGCTCAGGTCCCGCGCCAGTTCCGCACGGGTGGCGGGGCTGAGCATGGCCAGGTGGGCATAGTGCTCATGGTCGCAGCCGACGGCCAGGGTCACGCCCGGGTCGCGGAATACGCCCTTCATCGCGTCGGTCAGCGCGAAGCGCAGGAAATGGATCGAGGAGGTCTTGCCGTCGTCGCGCGTGCGCTCGACGTTGTCGCCCTCCTCCGGGACGGCCGGCGCGACAAGGCCGTTGCCGAACCGCAGGCTGAAGCAGTCCTCGACGCCGCCCAGACGCGCCAGCTCGCGGGCACGCCGGACCGGCTCGTCGATCTCGAACATCACCGTGGCGACCAGCTCCGAGCCCTGCGGAATCAGCGGGTTGTAGGCCGCGAGCTCATCAGGGATCTGGGCCGCGCCGCCGCGCTCGGTCAGCAGCATCTCCTGAACCTGGAACAGCATGGTCTCGTAGCTCTCGAAGATCGCCGTGCAGAACGGGCCGAGCGCCACGCGGCGCAAGCGCTTGACCGGCAGCAGGGCGGCGCGGCGCTCGGACCGCTGGCGTGCGTATTCGGCATCGGGGATCAGGTCGGCGGGGGTGATGCGATGGTCGGCGAGGGGCATGGGGACGGGGCTCAGTTCTGGAAGGTCAGGCCGTAGGCTTTCGCCAGCACTTCAATCGGGTGGCACTGGTGCATGATCGCGCCGCCGGCCTCGGCGGCGACCATCTGTCCGAGGTGATTGCAGGCCAGCGGGCAGTCGGAGCAGAGCTCCTCGGTCTTCTTCCCGGCCACCTGTTTGGCGGTCGGCTTGCCGACCTTGAGGGCCATGGGGCGAGTCTCCTTCATCACGCCGAAGGTGCCGCCGTGGCCGCTGCAGCGCTCGACGAGCTCGATGCGGGTGTCGGGGATCAGCTTCAACATCTGCGCCGACTGGGCGCCCATGTTCTGGGCCCGGGCGTGGCAGGCGTGGTGAACGGTGACGCCGCCTTCGATGGGCATGAGGCCGGGGGCCAGGCCAAAGGTCTTCGACAGTGAGACAACGTACTGCGAGACGTCCTTCGTCGCGTTGGCCAGCGCCTTGACGGCCGCGCTCTCCGGCAGCAGCAGCGGCCACTCGAACTTCATCATCAGGCCGCAGGAGGCGGTCAGGGCGATGACCTCGTAGCCTTTCTCGATCCAGGGGGCGAAGGCGGCGGCGGTGCGTTCGGCCCGGGCCGCGACATCGCTGAGGTCGCCCGCTTCCAGCTGGGGCATGCCACAGCATTCCGGGTAGCAGAAGGCCGTCTCGACTCCCTGTTTGGCAAGCACGGCGGCGGCGGCCTGGGCCGTGGCCGGGTCGTTGTAGTTGGTGAAACAGGTGGCGTAGATCACCGCCTTGCGCTGGCCGAAGGCCGGTCCGGCGGGATCGGCGGCCGGCAGGGTCTTCAACCGGTCCTCTGCCGTCTTGCTGTGGAATTTCGGCAGGTCCGCCTCGGCGTCGATGCCGGCGATGGCCTCGAGCAGGCCGCGCAGGGGCGTGTTCTCACGGGCCGTGGCCCAGTTGGCGAGGCCCGCGACCGGCTTGGCCAGCGTGCCGTTGCGATCGGTCTTTCCCAGCTGCTCGCGGACGAAGTCGCCGCCAGACGCTTTCCGCTTGGCCGCGCGGTAGCGCAGGATCAGGTGCGGGAAGTCGAGGTCGAATTCGTGCGGCGGCACATAGGGACACTTGGTCAGGAAGCACATGTCGCAGAGGGTGCAGGCGTCGGCGACCTCGCCGAACTTCGCCTTGTCGACCCCGTCGAGCTCGCCCGTCGGGCTCTCGTCGATCATGTCGAACAGCTTGGGGAAACTGTCGCACAGATTGAAGCAGCGCCGGCAGCCGTGACAGATGTCGAAGACCCGCTCCATCTCCTTCTCGACGGCCGCAAGGTCGTAGTAGCTGTCGTCCCGCCAGGCGATCGGATGCCGCATCGGCGCGTCGAGGGAGCCTTCGGCCTTTGCGGCGGGCGGGGT
>CAZISF010000005.1:0-37253 GCA_964541915.1 uncultured Caulobacter sp. | reverse complement strand
TCGGATGCCGCATCGGCGCGTCGAGGGAGCCTTCGGCCTTTGCGGCGGGCGGGGTGGTTTCGTCGGTCATGGGGAGCCGCCTTCGGGAAAGGGAGTAGCTAGTAGGGCGTAGGGAGTAGCCGAGCCGGGTCGCGGCGCCGACGGCGCGCGCAGGTCGAACTACTCCCTACTCCCTATGCCCTACGCCCTAGTCCAGCGTATCCAGCGCGCGCTGGAAGCGGCCGGCGTGGGACTTTTCGGCCTTGGCCAGGGTCTCGAACCAGTCGGCGATCTCGTCGAACCCTTCCTCGCGGGCCGTGCGGGCCATGCCCGGGTACATGTCGGTGTACTCGTGGGTCTCGCCGGCGATCGAGGCCTTCAGGTTGTCGGAGGTGCCGCCGATCGGCAGGCCGGTGGCCGGGTCGCCGACCGACTCCATGAACTCCAGGTGGCCGTGGGCGTGGCCGGTCTCGCCCTCGGCGGTCGAGCGGAACACCGCGGCCACATCGTTGTAGCCTTCCACGTCGGCCTTCTGCGCGAAGTACAGGTAGCGGCGGTTGGCCTGGCTCTCGCCGGCGAAGGCGGCCTTCAGGTTGTCGAGGGTCTTGCTGGTCGCGAGCGACATCGTGCGTCTCCGTTGATGGGGTCGAGGCCGGGGGGCGCACGAAGGCGGTCCCCCGACCGCTGGCGGTAGGGAGGGTAGTCCCGCGCCACGGGAGTCGGACAATCAATTGTTTCTTGCGACAGGATAGAGCGGAGCTATCGCGGCGTAGAGCCGGGGCCTGTCAGCCGAAGTCTTCCTTCAGCACCACCGATGACCTCACCTGATCCACCCCGGGAATGGCGCTGAGGCGGTCGACCAGCACGGCCAGCGCCTGGGCGTTCGCCACGCGGACCACGACATAGGCGTCCAGCGGACCGGTGACCGAATAATAGTGCGTGATCTCCGGCCAGTGCCGGAAAGTCTGGACGACGGGATGACACGGGCGCTGGCTGAAGGTCAGCGACAGGACGGCGCCCAGGCTGTTGTCGTCCGTGGCGGGCGGCGGTTCGGCGATCACGGCGCGATAGCCGAGAATGACCCGGTCGCGTTCGAGGCGGGCCATGCGGGCCTGCAGCGCCGTGCGCGACAGGGCCAGCTCACGGGCGAGCGCGGTGAGGGTCATGCGGGCGTTCTGACTCAGCAGGGAGACCAGCTTCTCATCGAGCGCGTCGCGAACGCCGCCGTTTCGTCTATCCGTCCGCTGATCTTCGGTCATTTCGTCAGGCTCCGCCGCCGTCTTGCTCATGGCGACGGGCATTCACGGCCCGCACAATCGACGGCGTACGAGTGCTGTCAAGGCGCGCGCCGGCGCCGCCCCGTGCGCGGGAGGACCGAGCCGTGAGACCATCCATTCACAACGCCGCCCTGATGGTGGTCGACCTGCAGGTCGGCTTTGACGATCCGGCCTGGGGCGTCCGCAACAACCCCGGCGCGGAGGCGCGGATCGCGGCCCTGCTGTCGGCCTGGCGTGCGTTCAGGGCGCCCGTGATCCACGTCCACCATGACTCGCCGGCGCCGTCGGGCAGGCTGAGGCCGGGCACGCCCGGCAACGCCGCCAAACCCGAGGGCCGGCCGCTGGCGGGCGAACGGCTCTATCGCAAGCAGGTCAACAGCGCCTTCATCGGGACGACGCTGGAGGCCGATCTGCGCGCCGACGGCATCGAGGCGCTGGTTATCGTCGGGCTGACCACCAACCATTGTATTTCGACGACCGCGCGCATGGCCGGAAACCTGGGCTTCGATACGTTTGTCGTGGCCGATGCGACGGCAACCTTTGCCCGCGCCGGGCTCGACGGTCGCCTCCGGTCGGCGGAGGCCGTGCATGACGCCGCGCTCAGCGACCTCCAGGGCGAATTCGCCGAAGTGGTCGACAGCCGGGAGCTGCTGGCGGCGCTTGCGGCCCGGGAGGCCGCCCATGTCTAGTCGTCACGCGAGCCCGTTTGTCCGCATCGCCCTGGCCGGAAGCCTGGCGGCCCTCCTGTCCGGCGTCGCCATGGCGCAAGGGGCGACTCCCATGGCGGCGGCGTCCGACGTCGATTCCGGCGTGCGGCCGGGCGACGACTTTTATGCCTATGCCAACGGCGTCTGGCTGCGGACCACGCCCCTGCCGGAAGGCCGGGCGCGCTACGACACGACGGCCCAGTTGCGAGCGTTATCGTCGGAACGCGTGCAGATGCTTGTCGATGGGGCTGTGGCGGCAGCCAGGGCCGGAAAGAGCGACCGGGTCGGCTCCTGGTATGTCAGCTGGATGAACACCGCCGGCATCGAGGCAAGGGGCCTGCAGCCGCTGTCCGGGGATCTGGCCGCCATCGCCGCGATCGCCGACCGCAAGGCGCTGTCAGCCCGGCTGGGCGGGTCGCTCACCCTGGATGACGGCAGCAATACCCAGACCGCCGGCCTGTTCGGCGTATGGATCCATCCGGACTTCCACGATCCCGACCACTACGTCCCGCATCTGGTGCAAGGTGGCCTGGGCCTGTTCGACCGCGAAACCTATCTCGACGAAGGGGCCGAAGCCGTCGCGGCGCGGGAGGCCTATCGCGCGCATGTCGCGGCGGTGCTGACCCTCGCCGGCTTCGATCTGGCCGACGCCCGCGCCACCCGCGTGTTGGCGCTTGAGACGGCCATCGCCCGGGCGCAGGCCCCGCGCGCCGACACCGACGACGTATTCAAGACGGACAACACCTGGCGCCGCGCCGACTTCGGGGCGAAAGCGCCCGGGATGGACTGGGACGCCTGGTTCGGGGCGGCGGATCTCGGCCGACAGGACCGGTTCGTCGTCTGGCAACCCTCGGCGCTCAAGGGCATAGCCGCGCTGGTCGGCGATCAGCCGATCGAAACCTGGAAGGACTATCTCGCCTTTCATCTGCTTGAGCATTACGCGGCTGTGTTGCCCAAGGCCTTCGGCGGCCAGCAGCCGGACCGGGCGGCGCAGGCGATCGCTTCAACCACGACGGCGCTGGGTGAGGATATCGGCCGGCGCTATGTGGCCCGCTGGTTCCCGCCCTCCGCGAAGGCCGCGGCGACTGAGATGGCGGAAAACCTGCGGACCGCCATGGCCGCCCGCGTCGCCCGTCAGGCCTGGCGGTCGCCCGCGGCCCGGGACATGGCGCTGGCCAAGGTGGCTGCGGTCAGGATCGGCTTGGGCTATCCCGACCGGTGGATCGACTATGCCGGCCTGGACATCCGCAACGACGACGCCCTGGGCAACCTGCGTCGCGCCGAGGCCTTCGCCTACCGCCGTGAGCTGGCCAAACTCGAACGGCCGGTTGATCCGGGCGAGTGGAGCGGACTCCTGCCGCAGCAGGCCGGGGCGATCATCAATTTCAGTCCCAACGCCATGCAGTTCTCCGCCGGCATCCTGCAGCCGCCCTTCTTTGACCCGACCGGCGACGCCGCCGCCAACTACGGTTCAGCCGGCGCGGGCATGGCCCACGAAATCAGCCACAGCATCGACGAGCTGGGCAGTCTGTACGACGCCCGGGGCCGATTGTTGCGCTGGTGGACCCCGGAGGAGCTGGCGCGCTACCGCGCGGCGGCGGCCCCGCTGCTGGCGCAGCTCGACGCCTATTGTCCGCGACCCGGACTCTGCGTGAAGGGCGAGCAGGTGTTGGGCGAGGGCATCGGCGATCTTGCCGGCCTGCTGGTGGCCTATGACGCCTACCACCTGTCGCTCAAGGGCAAGCCGGATGCGATCAGGGACGGGCTGACCGGCGACCAGCGCTTCTTCCTGGCCTTCGCGCGACGTTGGCGGCGGGTCCAGACTGACGCGGCCCTTGCCCAGCAGATTGCCTCCGACACCCATGCTCCCGGCGAATACCGCACCGACACCGTTCGAAACCTCGAAGCCTGGCGACGGGCCTTTGGCGTTCAACCCGGTGACAAGCTGTATCTGCCACCGGAGGCGCGCACCGGCGTCTGGTGACGGGTCAGGGTGGACGGCCCGCACCGACGCGCTAGCTTCCGTGACGGAGGCGCACGGGTCATGGGCATCTACAGTCTGTCCTTGCTGGTCGGGGCGGCCAATGGCGCCGCGCTGGCGGGGCTGGCGGCAGCGAGTGGGCGCGGATCCGCGCGGTGGTGGCTGGCGGCCCTGATCAGCGCCGTTGTGCTTCGGCTGGGCCCCTATGTGCTGGGCTATGCCGGGGCGTATGACGCCCACCCTTGGCTGACCTTTGCGCCGTTCGATCTTTCGTTCGCCTATGGTCCGTTGCTTTGGGGGTACATCGTCTGTCTGACGACAGGCCGGCCGCCGTCGCAATGGGGCCTGCACCTCGCCCCCGCCGCCGTTCAGCTCGGCTATCAGTTGGTCTGTTTCGCTCTCCCGACCCCCGCGAAGTGGACCTGGTATACGGGTCCGCACCTCGGACTGGTCGCGCCGGCGGGCGCGGCGGTCGCCCTGGTTCTGGCCGGAATCTATCTTTTCGTCAGTCTACGGACGGTCGAACGTTATCGCGCCTGGCTGGACGACCATTTCGCCAATCGCGAGGAGGCGCGGCTTGGGTGGCTTCGGGCGATGCTGACCGGGTGCGCCATGACCCTGGCGGTCGCCGCCGGATTCGCCCTGACCAGCTGGCTGGTGCGCCCACTCGACTACATGGCGCGGTTTCCGCTGATGCTCGTCTTCGCCGGCCTGACCTATGGCCTGGGGTTGCTCGGTTGGCGGTTCGGCGGCGTCGACTATCCGCACTCGGCGCCGGCTTCCACAACCAGGACGAAGGTGGCACCGGGCGACGAGACCACGAGATACAGGACCCAGGCGACGGCCTGGCGCAAGCGCGTGGTCGAAGCCGGGTGGTGGCGGGACGAGACGCTGGATCTGGCCGGCCTCGCCGCGCGGCTGGCGGTATCGGAACGGACCCTGTCGCGCGGGCTATCGTTGGGAGCTGGTCAGACGTTTCGCGAGTTCCTCGGGCGGATCCGCGTCGAGGCCGTCACGGAAGCGTTGACCCGACCGGAGAACGCCGGGCGCGATGTGCTGGACCTGGCCCTGGAGGCCGGCTTCAACGCCAAGGCCAGCTTCAACCGCGCCTTCCGTCTCTACGCGGGCGCCACGCCGACGGAAATTCGTCGCCGCTTCCAGCGTCCCGAAAGCCGCCAATCCGCGCCGATGGCGGATACTGCGGCGCTCTAGCCGCCGCGAGCGGTCAGGGTCGTGTCTCCACCGATGGAGACCCACCGTGCTGACGACGTTGCCCTTGCTGTTCGCGCTTGCCGGAGCGGCGCCCTCATCCTCGCCGCCGCCTTCCGACCCGACACCGTCCGTCATGACCCTGTTCAGGGACGCCGCCGATCCCGCGGGGCCTGGCTGCGCAATCTCGGTCATGCGCGGCGGCGAGCCGGTATTCAGCAGGACCTGGGGGATGGCCAATCTCGAGACCAGAACGCCAATTCAGCCCGACACCGTGCTGGAGGCCGGGTCGGTCTCCAAGCAGGTGACCGCCGCGGCCGTCGCGGTGCTGGTCGCGGACGGGCGGCTGGCGCTGGACGACGACATCCGCAGGTACCTTCCCGAGATACGCGACTACGGCGCCCCCATCACAATTCGCAGGCTGCTGACGCACACCAGCGGCCTGCGCAACTGGGACGATCTCGTGGAACTGGCCGGCGCCGGCCGCGACAGCCGCAACCACACCAACGCCCAGGTGCTGGCGATCGTGGCGCGGCAATCGGCGCTGAATTTCACGCCGGGTACGGAGTATCTCTACAGCAACTCGAACTACGTCCTGGCCGCGATCATCGTGGAGCGGGTCAGCGGACAGACCTTTGACGCCTTCAGCCGCGCACGGCTGTTCGAGCCGGCCGGCATGGACCGGACCCGCTGGCGCGACAATCACAATACCATCGTACCGGGGCGGGCGACCGCCTATACGCCCGGCGAGGACGGCGTCCTGCGTCAGGACATGCCGCTCGAAGACGTAGTCGGCCCCGGCGGATTGCTGACCACGGTCGGCGACCTGCAACGCTGGAACGCGTTGCTCAGCGCTCCGCCGTCGTGGGCGTCGGACTGGGTCGGGCTGCTGACGAACACGCGGGGCGTCCTCGCCGACGGAACGCCTATCGCCTACGGGCTCGGGCTGGAGTGGACCAGCGTCAACGGCCGCGTACTCATCTTCCACGCCGGCGCCACGGCCGGCTACCGGGCCTATCTGGCGCGAGTTCCGGCCGATGGCCTTTCGGTCGCGGTGCTCTGCAACGCCGGCGCCCTCAACACCGAGGATCTCGGACCTGCCCTGACAGCGCTGTTCATGCCAGCTGCGCCGGCATCTGTGGAGGTTCCGTCCGGACCCGTGAGGCCGGCGCCGGCAGATCTCGCCGGGCTGTGGAGGAACCGGCTGACCGGCGCCCTCGTAACGGTGACGGTCGACGAGGCCGGCGCGCATTTCAACGGCGGCGGGCCGTTCTCTCCTGATGGAACGGGCCGCCTGGTGAACCGGGCAGGAACCCGGGAGGCGACCGTGACCCGCGACACCCAGGGCCGGCCCACCGGCCTGTCCTTGACGCGCATCGGGAACGCAGCGGTCCTTCTGGCGCCTGTATCCGCCTGGAAGCCGGACGCGAAGATACTGGCGGCGTTCACCGGGCAGTTCGTAAGCGTCGACGCCGAGGCCGTCTGGACCGTCGCGGTCGACGTGGCCGCGGGAGGCGTCCTCAGGGCCACGGGCCCGGACGGAGAAACCTTCCTGCTCGACCCGATCTATCAGGACGCCTTCAGCGGGCGGGACGCTTACTGGACCTTTGTGTTCGAGCGCGACCGCGGCAACCGGGTGATCGGCTGGCGCGCCTACAAGACCCGGACGCGGGGCGTCGTGTTCCGGCGATTGGCGGGTGGCTAGCGGCGGGTCGCGCCGCTGACCTGCGCCTCGACCTTCGTCAGGCCCGTCGCGACATCGCCGGCGCGGTCGAGCGTCGCCTTGAAGGCGCGGAGGTCGTGGCTGTCGATGCGGCGGACGCGGCCGGGACGAGTCCATTCCTGGCCGATGCGGGCGCCGAGGCGGCAGGCGCGGGCGCGGACCGCGATGCGTCGGGCGGGGTCGGCGCGAGCCGTCAGGCGGCCGACGACCTGGTTCCAGTTGGGGCTTCCGGCATGGCAGCCCTTCAGGCTCCCGCAGTCGCCGGTCCAGAACCGGCGATACCAGGCGGCGGTCAGGGTATCCTGGGCCGGCGGCGGGCCGATCACGGATCGGCAGCCGGCGCGGACATAGGCCTGCCCCTCGACGGACGTCGCCGCAAGCAAGGTGGCGGTGAGAACCAGAGTCGCGATCCTGTTCATGCTAGCGGAACGGATGACGCCGGCGCGGGGTTGCGCGAGGTCAGGCGCCGCCGAACCGCCCAAACCGCTGGCGATATTCACCCGGCGTCGCGCCGAGGCGCTTGTGAAAGGCGCGGTGCAGGCCGTCGAGACTGCCGAAGCCTGCCCGTTCGGCGATTCTTGCGAGCGGCCAGTCGGAGGTCTCGAGCAAGGCCTTGGCCCGGTCGAGGCGGGCGGTCTCGACGAAGGCGGCCGGCGTGATGCCGGTCTCGCGATGGAAGACCCTGGAAAACGTCCGTTCGGTCATGCCGGCTCTGGCGGCGAGGGCCGGCAGCGACAGGTCGCCGACCGGATCGGCGCTGATGTCGGCGATCAGCTGGCGCAGTTTCGGCGTCGCCGCGGCCTGGACGTTGAGGCCGGCGCTGTACTGCGTCTGGCCGCCGGGGCGGCGCATGAACAGGACCAGGTTGCGCGCGATGGCCAGGGCCAGGTCCGGACCGTGGTCGGCCTCGACGAGGGCCAGGCACAGGTCGATGCCCGCCGTGACCCCGGCCGAGGTGAAGAAGGGCGGATCGGCGACGAAGATCGCGTCCGGCTCAAGCCGGACGGCTGGCCGAAGGGCGCGCAGCTGATCGCAGACACCCCAGTGGGTGGTCGCACGGCGGCCATCGATCAGGCCCGTCGCCGCCAGCACCAGGGCGCCGGAACAGACGCTGCCCATGCGGCGGGTGGTAGAGGCGCGATCGCGCAGCCAGTCGAGCACGACCTCGCTCTCGCCCATCGCTCGCAGGCCCGCTTCATGACCGCCGCCCACGAGCACGGTATCCAGATCAGCGGGCAGGTCGGCCAGCGCCACCGACCCCGCCAGGCGAAGTCCCGAATTGCATCGAATCTCTCCCCCGTCCGGCGAGGCGAGGATGGGCTCGTAGAGAGGCTTGCCGCTGAAGTTGCAGGCCATGGCGAAGACCTCGAGGGGGCCGACCAGATCAAGGGACTGGACGCCATGATAGCCGACGAGGGCCACTTTGCGGGTATGGGCAGGGGTCAAGGTCATTGGCGTAATATGCGATGCTTGTGTCATTTACGCCAGACACTTTCGACCCTAGGCTCCAGGTGTTCCCGATCCCCGGGACGCAACGGAGACAAGACCATGACCGATCAATGCCCCTGCGAGCCCTGCACCTGCGTGTCCTGCAACTGCGGACCGACCTGCCGGTGTGGCGACGACTGCGCCTGCGCGACCCCCGCCGCCAGCGCCTGACCGCCCAGAACGTCCGGGGTCGCCGCGCGGCTCCGGACGTCCCCTCTCCTTCCTGTTCGAAAGACACCGCCATGCGCGCCGCCCTCGTGATCATCACCGGCTTTCTCGCCCTGCCCCTCGTCGCGGTCGCGGCCGGCAATTCCTTCGCCGACGGCGCGCCGGCCGTCGCGGTGACCCCCAGGGCTTCCGACCGCCTGACCCTCCCCGCACCCAAAGCCGGCAGGACCCGGCCGCTGGTCGTGGTCGTCGGCGAGAACAACGGCGCCGAGGTGACGGACTTCATCATTCCCTACGGCGTGCTCAAGGACTCCGGCGTGGCCGAGGTGCGCAGCCTGTCCACCGGCGAGGGTCCGATCCAGCTGCGCATGGCGCTGAAAATCCGCGCCGACCAGACCCTTGCGCAATTCGATCTGGCCGAGCCGGCCGGCGCCGATATCGTCATCGTACCGGCGCAGATGTCGCCGAAGGACAAGGTGCTGACCGCCTGGGTCAAGGATCAGGCCGGCCGCGGCGCGACCATCGTTTCCGTCTGCGAAGGCGCCCGCGTGGTCGCCGCCGCCGGCCTGCTGCACGGCCGCCGCGCGACGACACACTGGGGGGCGCTGAAGGCCGTCGAGAAGAGCTATCCGGACACGACCTGGGTGCGCGACCAACGCTACGTCCAGGACGGTCCGATCATTTCCACCACGGGGGTGTCGGCCTCGATCCCGATGTCGCTGGCGCTCGTCGAGGCGATCGGCGGGCGCGCGACGGCGGAGGCGACTGCCAGACGGCTGGGCGTGAGCGAATGGAGCACCGCGCACCGCACGTCAGAGTTCCATCTGTCAAAAGCCGACTATGGCCACGCGATCAGCATCATCGCGGCGGTGTGGTCGCACGAAACCGTCGAGGCCCCCGTGACGGATGGCGTCGACGATATCGCCCTGGCGCTGAGGTCGGACGTCTGGCAGCGCAGCTTCCGCGCGCGGGTGGTGACAACCCGGCCCGGACGGGCGCCGGTGCGATCGCGCCACGGCCTGACGATCCTCCCCGATGCGGAGCCGAGGGCCGGCCGCTATGTCATACCCGGCGATGCCGGCCCCGCGGCCCCGCAGCTGGATCAGGCGCTTGCCGCCATGGGCCGCCGCTACGGGCCGTTCGCGGTCAGACTGGCGAAGCTGGGCCTGGAGTATGATCCGGCGACCTGATCAGGCGGCTGTTTCGAACGGATCCGCGACCAGTCGGGCAATCTCGCCCAGCAGGGCGGCGGGAGATATGGGTTTGGCCACCACGCCGTTCATGCCCGCCGCGAGATACTGGGTGCGCTGATGGGTCATCACATTGGCGGTCAGACCCAGGATCGGAACTTCGCCCACCGGTCCTGGCAGACCGCGTATCGCGCGGGTCGCCGCGATGCCGTCCATGTGCGGCATCTGGATGTCCATCAGGATCAGGTCAAACCCGCCGACGCGAGCGGCCTCGAGCCCCAGCAGGCCATCCTCCGCTTCAGCGACCCGGGCACCCAGGCGGTTCAGAAGGGTGCCGGCCACGAGCCGGTTGGTCGCGTTGTCCTCGACCAGCAGAATGTTCACGCCCTCAAGCGGGAGGTCAGCGTCATCCTCGGCGGGATCAACGAGCAACGGCTGGGCCGCAGCGGCGAGTTCGATCTCCAGCCAGAAGGTCGAGCCGACGCCCTCGGCGCTGGTGAAGCCGATGTCGCCCCCCATCATGGTCACCAGGTCTCTTGTGATCGAAAGCCCCAGGCCCGCGCCGCCGTATCTGCGGGCCGTATCGCTCTCGGCCTGACGAAAGCGCTCGAAGAGATTTCCCTGCGCGGCGGCGGTCATGCCGATTCCGCTGTCTTCGACCTCGAAGCGAAGCTTGCGAAGGTCGGCGTTCGCGCCTGGTGTAACGGCCAGCCGCGCCGTCACATGACCCCTGGCCGTGAACTTCACCGCGTTGCCCAGCAGGTTGAACATGGTCTGCTGCAGCCTGACCGGATCGGCCATGATCCAGAGGTCGTCGCCCGCGACTTCGCAGCGCAGGTCGACGCCCTTGGCCCGGGCATCGCCGGTGAGCAGGGCGACCACCGTGGTCAGCGCCTCAGCGGCGTCCATCGCTTCCGGCGCCAGTTCCAGCTGGCCGGCGTCGATCCGCGAGAAGTCGAGCACATCATTCAGCAACTGCGACAGCATGCGGCCGCAGGCGCTGGCCTGACGCATCAGCTCGCGGCCTTCGGCGGAAATCGGCTCCCGTTCCAACAGGTGAAGCGCGGCCAGCACCCCGTTCATCGGCGTGCGGATCTCATGACTGACGTTGGCCAGGAACTCGGACTTGGCGACGTTGGCCGCGTCCGCCAGCGTCTTGGCTTCCTGCAACGCCAGATCTGCCTCGACGCGCTCGGTGACGTCACGGCTGACATTGATGATGCCGACGGGGATGCCGTGTTCGCGCAGAAGGCTGACGTTGCTCTGGATCCAGATCCAGCGGCCGTCCTTGTGGCGCACGCGGAATGTCAGGGCCTGCGACCGGGTCGGGTCGGCCTTAAGCCGACACAACCCCTCCGTAAGATGAGCCGCGCTGTCGGGGTCCACGGTGTCGAGACGGGACCGGCCCAGCATCTCCTCGCTCGTGTAACCGAAGACGGCGAGGCTTGCGGGTGAGACATACTGGTTGACGCCGTTCATGTCCCAGCGGGCGATGACGTCGGGTATGTTGGCGGCCAGGGTCTCGAAGTCCTGGAGACTAGCGTTGAGCCGGCGCTTCTGTTCCTGGGCCGAAGGCGTATCCATCGCCCGGCCGAGGTTGAAGACCATCGTCAGGCCCACGGCGATCCAGATCGGCGTCATGGCCCGCCAGTCATAGCCAGCGGCTATCGCGATCACCGCCATGGCCGCCCACGCGGGCAGGGCGCCGGCGGCGAGGAACACCATCGGCGTGTTATAGAACAGAAGGACGAGGACCAGGATCAGCGCGACAACCACGACGGCGCCGCTGGCATGCCCGGCGACCCCGCCGGCGCCCCACATCATCCCGCCGAGCAACAGCCACGAGACGTTGGTCGCCACGTAGTTGGCGACGAAGTTGGCCCGGATCGCCGGCGAGATCGCGCCGTCCGCCGCCTGGCGTCGGGTCGCGAACCAGCACCACAGCTCCAGAAGGAGATTTCCCGCGACCCAGCCCAGGGCCAGCGGCCAGGTGGCGACCAGTCCGGCCACAAGCCCGCCGGTCAATGTGAGCGCCACCTTGATCGGGACCACGGCATGGATAGCGACCGCGGCCTCGTCCACGACGCAGGCGAACGGCACGCTCTCCCGATGGGAGGTCTTCTGGCGGGTCGACGGCATCCCGGGCCTCCGGACTAAAGAGACCTGCGATCTGTTCACGCCCGGATGGCGCGAGTCCTAATGCTCCGTGAGGCAAATTGGCTCAGCCCAGGGCGGGGATAGTGTGCCCACCCGATCCGCCGGTTCCCGTCCGTCCGGACGTGCGCTCGCGGCGCGCCGGTCCGAACGCCTTCGGCGCGGGACCTAACGCTCCCATCCCTCGGCGAACGGGAATCGTTGCGCCCAGAAATCGGCCAGGCGCGGGTCAGCGTCGACACGTCGGACCACCGGCGTCATCCCGGGCGCCTCCCGATAGAAGCGGTTGCGGCCCGGCCCCCAGCGGCTGACCACCGCGACATAGAGGTCGAGCACCGACAGGTCGTCGCCGAGCAGATAGTCGCCCGCCGGCCTTATCTGTTGGTCCATCATGCGCCAGCATTCGGCGATGCGCTCGGCGGTCGCCGCCTTGATGCGTTCGCCCTGGGCCGGGTCGGGACCGCCCAGGCGCGAGGGCTCGTCGCGCACCCAGAACAGCGAATAGATCGCCGCCGGAATGTAGGTCATCCAACGCAGGAACTGCCCGCGCCCGGGGTCGTCCACCCCCGGACCAAGGCGCGCCGCCGGGTGGGCGTCGGCCAGCCAGGTCAGGATCGCCCCGCTCTCGGTGAGGATTTCCCCGGACGGCAGGACCAGGGCCGGCACCTGCTTCAGCGGATTGACCTTTTCCACCATCGCCAGCACCTCAGGATCGAAATCCCAGGTGGCCGCCTCGACCACCTTGTAGGGCAGGCCGATCAGCGTCAGGGCCGCCTCGACGGGCACGCTGCCCGATCCGAGGGCGCCGTAGACGGTCAACGATTGATTCATGATCTTATCCACAATCTCACAACATCTTGTGGGTTGCGTCAGCGTGGCCACTAGATGTGTCGCGGCGGTTTGATACGGTGACCATCCTATCGTGCCGCTTCGATTCCCGCCCGCCCCCGTCCGGAGTTCGTCACCGTGACCGCCTCGTCCAAGCTCATCCTGCCCGGCCTGCTCACCCCTTCGGCGGCCTACAAGCCGTTCCGCTACCCGTGGGCCTACGACATGTGGAAGCGCCAGCAGCAGGTCCACTGGATGCCGGAAGAGGTGCCGCTGGGCGAGGACTGCAAGGACTGGGCGGCGAACCTGAACGATCGCGAGCGCAATCTGCTGACGCAGATTTTCCGCTTCTTCACCCAGGGCGATATCGAGGTCCAGGACAACTACATGGACCGCTACGGCCGCGTGTTCCGGCCGACCGAAGTGAAGATGATGCTGGCGAGCTTCGCCAACATGGAGACCATCCATATCGCGGCCTACGCCCTGCTGCTCGAGACGATCGGCATGCCGGAGAGCGAGTTCGGCGCGTTCATGGAATACGAGGCCATGAAGGCCAAGCACGACTACATGCAGCAGTTCGGGGTCGAGACGAACGCTGACATCGCCCGCACCCTGGCGATGTTCGGCGGCTTCACCGAGGGCCTGCAGCTGTTCGCTTCGTTCGCGATGCTGATGAACTTCCCGCGCTTCAACAAGATGAAGGGCATGGGCCAGATCGTCAGCTGGTCGGTCCGCGACGAGAGCCTGCACTGCGAGGGCATCATCAAGCTGTACCACGCCTTCAACAAGGAGACCGGCGCGGTCACCAAGGACGTGGCTGACGACATCGTCGAGTGCTGCCGCCACGTGGTGGACCTCGAGGACCGTTTCATCGACCTGGCCTTCGAGGCGGGCGACGTCCAGGGCATGAACCCCGAGGACATCAAGCACTACATCCGCTTCATCGCCGACTGGCGTCTGCGCCAGCTCAAGCTGCCCGAGCTGTACGGCGTGAAGGAAAACCCGCTGCCCTGGCTGCAATCGATGCTCAGCGGCGTGGAGCACGCCAACTTCTTCGAAGCCCGCTCGACCGAGTATTCCAAGGCCGCCACCCGCGGCCAATGGCACGGCGAGACCGGCGTCTGGGGTGAGTTCGACAAGCTGATGGCCCGTCGCAACGAGAACCTGCTGCCGGCAGACTAGGCCGAGCCGTCAGGCGGGTGGGGCGGCCGGGCAGAGAGTCCGGAGCGCCGCCACCGTCGGCGGGCAGTCGGTCATCAGATCATGACGGCGGTCGAACGTCAGGCCGCAGGTGGCGCCTCGCCGCCAGGCCAGGGTCGCTTCGTAGACCACCGCGCTGCCCGGCAGCAGAAGGCGGACCTCGGTCGGCATGATCGTCGGCGCGGCGACCAGCCTGATGCGGGCCCCGGTCGCGTCCAGATCGACGATGCCGCAGTCCAGAGCCGCATCGCGCGGCCCGTGGACCAGAAGTCCGGCCAGGCCGCAACCGCGCCGTCTGCGTCGGCGGCGCTCCGCGGGGAGGCCGATGTCATGAGGCTTCTGCGTCATGCGGGCAGTTTGCCGCCGGACTCTTTCAATCCGCTGAACGGCGGTCGCCGTCCGCGCCAGGCCCCCTGAATATCCGCCTCCTTGCGAATTCGTCGGCCCGCGCCCCGCTCAGGTCAGGAGTAAATAACCAATATGTCCTAGGCGTCGTCTGATGGCGCTTGGCGTAAGACAGTTTTCGACCGGACGGGCCGCGGGAAGCCTGGAAAACCTGATGGCGGCCAGGTCGTCATCGCGGATTCTTAATCTCGTGCAGGCCCACGCCAAGGCCGCCCGCTCCGGCGCGCCGATGGACCCGCCGCTGTTCCAGAGTCCGGTCCTCGCCCGGTCATTCATCATCAAGCACCGCCTGCGGCCCGATGAGCGCCTGAACTTCCCGGGCTTCCGGCCGACCGCGACCAAGGTCATCATCCCGCTGGACCCGAACAATCTCGCGCTTGGCGGCAAGACCGCCTTCATCAGCGAGGGCTGGTTCAGCACGATGATGGCGGACGCCACAGGCATCCGTGACTTCACGGACTCGCCAGACGGCATTCTGTTGCGGGAGTTCGACGAGATTCCGTCGTTCGACCCGTTCCTGTTGCGCGAATGGCTGAGCCGCATGGGCCGGACGGCCGACCCCCGTTACTTCGAGCTGACCGCCTCGATCATCGAGGGGATGGAAGCCTTCGTACTGGAAGAGATCAGCCTGCTGGTCTCGATGGCGCTGTCCGGCGTGCCGGCAAACGCGGCGGTCCTGCGCCTGGCGCGCAAGATGCTCTCCAGCCAGTACGACGATGACCTGCGCCCGCTACAGCAGGTGCTGCGCATGTCGCCCGAGGATTTCCGGGACGGGATGTTCGGCTGGAAGGGCCTGCTTTACTACAAGTGGCTGTTCAAACGGGTGGACGCCAAGGTCCCCGGCCTGGTCGGCGGCCTGACCGAGATCCGCCCGAAGCGGCATATCAGTCGCTCGCAGATCGACGAGGCCAACGGCATGATCCGGGCGATCTCGACCGCCGTCATGACCTGTTCCCGGTCGGTGCAGGCCAGCCTCTTCGCCTATGACAGCGCCTATCGCGGTCTGACCCAGACCCAGGATCCCGTCGGCTTTCGCAATTTCCTGCTCAGGGCGCCGCAGATGTTCATCAACCTCGGCGAGTCGGTCGGCATGCTCGAGCATTCGGTCGAGTTCTGGGACTACCGTTCCCGGATGGTTGAGCCGCGCCGCTTCACGGGCGATGACTATCTGTCCCTGATCGCCGAGCTCAAGGACGGCCTCGGCGCCTGACGCCGACCGCCGGCTGTGTCGACGCGGCACAGGGCGGCGTCCCGTTCCGCGCCATGTTGCAACATCGTCCCGCGATCGCGCGGCCGGCCGGGCCGTCTTCAGCGCGCGCACCGTAAACCATTGAGCCCCCGCCACTCGCCTGCCGGGGGAACCCGGATTGCGGGATTCATCCGCAAGACATCGTCACGCGTCGGGCATGATTTCCCGAGTGTTAACGAGACGATTCAAATGTTTATTCGGATTAATACTACCTAAATATTAAAGCCGCTGGCACGAGCGTTGCTGATGTTCTTTCGCCGAATGACCGGCGAACTGGAGAATTCATATGAAAAAGCTCGTGTACTTCGCCGCCGCGGCGGTTCTTTTTGCTTCCAGCGCCGCTCAGGCTGCTGAAAGCAACGTGTCGACCAATCAGAACAACAGCGCCAACATCAAGTCGACGCTCAACGCGACTGTGCAACATGTTCAGGACGCGGTGTCGCTGACTTCCGCGGCCATCGGCAACACTGTGACCATCGACGGCGGCCAGGCCGGCTATGTCAGCAACAACCAGTTCTTCCGCGGCGACGCCGTGGCCCAGCTGAACGGCACCTTGACCGACATCGACGGCAAGGTTGAAGCGACGGCCGCCGCCATCGCCAACAGCGGCACGATCAACGTCAACTACGCCGGCTCGATCAACAACACCCAGAACGCCAACTACGACCCGACGGCGTCCCTCGACGCCAAGATCAGCGGCGTGGGCGACGACGTCAGCGCGACCGCCGCGGCCATCAGCAACTCGATGACCGTGACTGGCGACTTCGGCTACCTCGGTTCGTACCAGGGCAACGGCGCGGCCGTGGCGTCGGCGGCCAACCTGTCGGTGAGCAACGTCTCCGGCGCGGTCTCGGCCACCTCGGCGGCCATCGGCAACACCCTGACCGTCAAGGGCTTCTGACGACCCTCGGGGCGCCCGCCACTCCCCGGCGGGCGCCCTCCCTCTCTTAAATCGGCGGAACCCGACATGACCCGAGTCATCCTCGCCCTCTCCCTGCTTGCCGCCGCCGCGTCGCCAGCGACCGCCCAGACCGCGCCTGCCGCCCTGCCGACGGCGGGCTCGATGGGCGGGGGCGGCACCGGCATGATGAGCGGTCGGCCCACCGACTATTCGCTGCGCGACGCCGGCGGCAACCTGGTGATCGTCAACGGCGTCCTGCGGCCGGCCGGCTCGACCGCCATGACCGGCGGCATCGCCGACAGCCCCCTGCCCACGGCGGGCGGCCTGAGCGCCAGCGCCGTCGGCAACCAGCTGACCGTTCTGGCGACCGGCTCCTGGAACACGATCATCGTCGACGCGGTGCAGACCAACACCGGCGACGTCACCGCCACGGCCGGCTCCGCCAGCCAGAAGGATCACTGATGACCCGCGCCCTCGCCCGCACGCTCGCGACCCTTCTGGCCGCCGCCGGCCTGACCGCCTGCGCCTCGACGCCGCCGAAGGTGGACACCGCCGGCTACTACGCCCGGCCGATCGGATCGGCCCCCGCGACGGCCAATGCCACGCCCTATTCACCGGGCCTTGTCTGCCTGGCCATGACCGCCCGCAATGCCGGCCGCCGCTCGCCGACCATCGCCGTCGGCCGCATCGCCGACTACACCGGCAAGCAGGAGGATGGCCTGGCCGGGCCGCGCCTGACCCAGGGTGGATCGCTGATGGCCATCACGGCGCTCGCCAAAGCCGGCGCGGAGATGGTCGAGCGGGTCGACACCTCGGTGCCCGAACTGGAACTGCGCTACGCCAACAACAAGCTGCTGTCCGACAGCGGCCAGGCGGTGGGCGGCTACCGTCCGATCACCGCCGGCCAGTACGCGGGGTCCGACTATGTCATCGCCGGCGGCATCACCGAGCTGAACTACAACATCCGTTCGGGCAGCCTCGAGGCCTCCGTCGGCGGATCCAGCGCGACCTCGACCAAGGGCGTGGTCAGCGGCAAGACCTATGTGATGAACATCGGCATCGACCTGCGCCTGATCGACACCCGCACCATGCGCATCGTCGACGTGATCAGCTACCAGAAGCAGATCATCGGCCGGGAAGTCGGCGGCGGGGCGTTCAGCTTCCTCGGCTCCAACATCATCGACATCTCCGCCGGCCGCGGCGAGATGGAGCCGTTACAGCTGGGCGTGCGCACCCTGATCGAGCGGGCCTCGCTGGAGTTCATGGCCAATCTCTACGCCGTCCCGGTGGAGACCTGCCTGCCGGCAAACGATCCGGTGGCGCTGTAATCGGACTGGAGGTCGCACGCGGGCGGGTCTAGGCTCGCGGGGTCAGAAACGGAGACTTCGCGATGCTGCTCGTCAGGCTTGTCCTGCGCACCCTGTTCGGCATGGCCGGGCTGTGGCTGGCCCAGAAATTCGTCAACGGCGTCCATTTCACCGACACCCAGACCCTGGTGATCGCGGCTCTGGTGCTCGGCGTGGTCAACGCCATCGTGCGGCCCGTCGTGATCTTCTTCACCCTGCCCCTGACCCTGGTGACGCTGGGCCTGTTCCTGCTGGTGGTGAACGCCGGCATGATCGCCCTGACCGCCTGGCTGATGGACGGCTTCACCGTGGCGGGCTTCGTCCCCGCCCTGCTGGCGGCCATCGTCGTCGGCGTGACCAGCTGGTTCGGCCACATGCTGATCGGCCCGCGGGAAGAGCGGGAGTAGGCAAGCTCTTCCGACAGCCAGTCTAGCTTGCTCTTTTCGCAATTCGCTTTCGGAGGTCAGCCTCTCCAAATGTGAAAACGTACCCAAAGATTGATCGCTGCATGCGCGATAGTGGGAGCAATTTTTCTGGCGAAACGCCTCGGGCGCTACACTCGTCATTGTGCGCCCGAAGATCGATGAGTCGCCGCTCCGTTGGCTCTCTGATCTCAAGCCGAATTCTAGCAGCCACCGCGCGTCGCAAATTGTCATCTGTGGCGGGCCATTCAGCGATCTTCGCCGCTAGTTCTGAGAATTCCTTGCACAGGTCGTCATGCAATCGGGCTTTTTGTGAGAAACGGAATACGAGATCTAGTGTGGCCGCAACAGCAACAACGCCTGTTAGAACTTGGGCTAACCCTAGACTCCCTTGCTTCGGGAGAAGCACCAAGAAAGCGCTGGCACCCGTGATTGCTTGAGCTGCTAGAACCCAGTCACTGGTGCGCTGATAAAACTCTCGCATAAACGCGTGATAACGGCGCGATTTTCCGATGCCGAAGGCTGCTTCGTAGAAGCCATCATCATCCCAGTTAGCTGTCACTTCTTTGTTGGGCGCTCTGGCCTTACCCAATCGGTAGTCTTTTGAACCTGCCCGCCTTGATTGAAATTGCCCCTTTCCTCTCTGCGCGGCGGGGGCGGTTGGGGCGGTTGGGGCGGAACTGGCTTCTTGTCGGACATAGCTAATCTCCCTGTGGCTGAGCAGAGTTGATTCTCGACCATAGAGTCAACAAAACCCCCGGCCGTTTCCGACCGGGGGTTCATTTCGTTCAGCGAGATCGACTGGACTAGAAGTCCATGTCGCCCATGCCGCCCATGCCGCCGCCCGGCATGCCGCCGGCGCCGCCGCCCGAGTTCTTCTTCGGGGCTTCGACGATGGCCGCTTCGGTGGTGATCAGCAGGCCGGAGACCGAGGCCGCGTCCTGCAGAGCGGTGCGAACGACCTTGGCCGGGTCGATGACGCCCATCTTCACCAGGTCGCCGTAGACTTCCGTCTGGGCGTTGAAGCCGAAGGCCGGGTCGTTGCTTTCCAGCACCTTGCCGACAACGATCGAGCCTTCAACGCCGGCGTTTTCGGCGATCTGACGGATCGGGGCCTGCAGGGCGCGACGGACGATGGCGATGCCCGCGGTCTGGTCGGCGTTGTCGCCGAGCAGGCCTTCGAGGACCTTGGAGGCCTTCAGCAGAGCGACGCCGCCGCCGGGGACGATGCCTTCTTCCACGGCCGCGCGGGTCGCGTTGAGGGCGTCGTCGACGCGGTCCTTCTTTTCCTTCACTTCGACTTCCGTCACGCCGCCGACGCGGACCACGGCAACGCCGCCGGCCAGCTTGGCCAGACGTTCCTGCAGCTTTTCCTTGTCGTAGTCGGAGGTGGTGTCTTCGATCTGGCGCTTGATCTGCGAGATGCGGGCTTCGATGCCGTCCTTGTCACCCGAGCCGTCCACGATCGTGGTGTCGTCCTTGGTGATGGTGACCTTCTTGGCCTTGCCGAGCATTTCAAGGGTGACGTTCTCGAGCTTGATGCCCAGGTCTTCGCTGATCACCTGGCCGCCGGTCAGGATGGCGAGGTCTTCCAGCATCGCCTTGCGGCGATCGCCGAAGCCCGGCGCCTTGACGGCCGCGACCCGCAGGCCGCCGCGCAGCTTGTTGACCACCAGGGTGGCCAGGGCTTCGCCTTCGATGTCTTCGGCGATGATCAGCAGGGGACGACCCGACTGGACCACGGCTTCCAGCACCGGCAGCAGCGGCTGCAGGCCCGAGAGCTTCTTTTCGAACAGCAGGATGAGCGGCTCTTCGAGCTGCACTTCCATCTTTTCGGCGTTGGTCACGAAGTAGGGCGACAGGTAGCCGCGGTCGAACTGCATGCCTTCGACGACGTCGAGTTCGGTTTCGGCGGTCTTGGCTTCTTCAACCGTGATGACGCCTTCGTTGCCGACCTTTTCCATGGCCCGGGCGATCATCTCGCCGACTTCGGCGTCGCCGTTGGCCGAGATGGTGCCGACCTGGGCGATTTCGCTGTTGGCCGAGACCTTCTTGGAGGTCGACTTGATCTCCTCGACGACCTTGATCACGGCCTTGTCGATGCCGCGCTTCAGATCCATCGGGTTCATGCCGGCCGCGACCGACTTCAGGCCTTCGACCACGATGGCCTGGGCCAGAACGGTGGCGGTCGTCGTGCCGTCGCCGGCCTTGTCGTTGGTCTTGGAGGCGACTTCGCGGATCAGCTGGGCGCCGAGGTTCTCGAAGCGGTCAGCCAGTTCGATTTCCTTGGCGACCGAAACGCCGTCCTTGGTTGAGCGCGGGGCGCCGAAGGACTTTTCGATCACGACATTGCGGCCCTTGGGGCCGAGGGTCACCTTCACCGCGTTGGCGAGGATGTTGACGCCGCGCAGCATGCGGTCGCGCGCGTCGGAAGAGAAATAGACGTCTTTGGCGGCCATTTCGGAGCTCTCTTTCTATCAGATGTGGGGGAAGCGCAGGCGGTGGGAGAAGGGTTACTTCTCGACCACGCCCAGGACGTCGCTTTCCTTCATGATCAGCAGGTCTTCGCCGTCCACCTTCACTTCGGTGCCGGACCACTTGCCGAACAGGATGCGATCGCCGGCCTTCACGTCGAGCGCGTGAACCTTGCCGGCATCGTCGCGGGCGCCAGGCCCGACGGCGATGACTTCGCCTTCCTGCGGCTTTTCCTTGACCGTGTCGGGGATGATGATCCCGCCCTTGGTCTTCTGTTCTTCCTCGACGCGCTTCACAAGGACGCGGTCGCCAAGAGGACGAAACTTCATCGGGTCGTCTCCGTGTGCGTTTTCTGGTTTGAATGGTCTTCGCGGACGCTCGGGGGCGCTGCTGTTAGCAGTCGCAAACCCCGAGTGCCAACGACGGTGGGCAGTTAGGGTCGCGGTCCGTCGGAGTCAAGGGAACGGCTGCCGATTGAAGCCCTCCCGGCGTCCGTTTTTAACCGGTAGGATCGGCCGCAAGCGAAGGAGTTCACCATGCTTGATCATGTCGGTGCGACCGTCAGCGACCTGACCCGGTCCCGCGCCTTCTATGACGCGGCCCTCGCGCCGCTGGGCATAGCGGTGATCATGGAAGTCACCCCTGAACAGACGGGCGGCACGGGCCACCTCGGCTATGGCTCGCAGGGGCGGCCCTACTTCTGGATCGGCGACGGCGCGCCGGTCACGGGCAGACTGCATGTCGCCCTGGCCGCGCCGAATCGCAAAGCCGTCGACGCCTTCCATGCCGCCGCCGTCGCCGCGGGCGGGCGCGACAATGGCCCTCCGGGTCTTCGGCCTCACTATCACCCCAACTACTACGGAGCCTTCGTGCTCGACCCTGACGGCCTCAATGTCGAAGCCGTATGCCACGCGCCGGAGTGACGTCTTGATCCCCTATGTTCTGGCCGTGCTCGCCTGCTGTCTCGCCGGGGGTCTGGGTGGATTCGCGCTCGCCCGGCCGCATGAGGCGCTGCAGGTTCGCGGCTTGACGGCGCTGGAAACGGCGCCTGGCGGTCTGGCCATGGCGCGGGGCTTCGGGGCGATGATGCTGATGGCGCACGCGGGTACGGCGGGCCTGCTCGGCTACTACCCCAGCCTCGGCGCGACCATGGCGTTGGCCCTGTCGCTGCTGTGGGCGGGTTCGGCGATCGGCCGGGTGGCGTCGAGCGTGCTCGACCGGCAGACCGACCCCCGGAACGTCCAGCTGGTCCTGGTCGAGGTCCTGATGGGCCTGACCCTGTCGCTGCCCTTCTGGGAAAGCCGGCAGCTGACCGACGGGCCGGTGTTCAACATCTAGAGATCGCCCACCCCGTGATGGGGAAGGCGACGCGACATGACGAAATCGTAACGTGACGGCAATGTACTTTGATTTATAAAGTTCACTGTCTCAACGGAGGAACTACCCATGAAACGGATTGCTTTGAGCCTGACGGCGCTGATGATCGGCGCGGGCATGGCGAGCGCGGCGATGGCCGCGGATGTGACGGTGACGCTGACGGGCGTGCAGGCCCGCGGCGGCAAGGTGCTGGTATCCCTGCAGTCGGGCGACGAATTCATGAAACCCATGGGCCGGTTCGGCTCGATCGCCGGCGGCGACTCGGCCGGCGACGAAACCGTCGTCGTCCACAACGTCCCCCCGGGCGACTATGCGGTGATGGTGCTGCATGACGCGGACGGCGACATGCAGATGGCCCATCAGGCCGACGGCAAGCCGAAGGAAGGCTGGGGCATGAGCGGCCAGTGGGCCCGTGGTCACCGCCCCACCTTCAGCGAAGTGAAAATCACCGTGCCCGCCGGCGGGGCCGCGGTGACCGTGCCGATGGTCTACCCCTAGATCGTCGGTCTTCCCGGGTTACCGGGAATTAAGCGGCGGTGAGCGGCGCGCTGTGGTTCCTTCCGCGAAACAAACCGCTGGAGGGCTGTCCATGCGTACGTCGATCACCGCCGCTTTTCTGTTTTCCCTTGTCCTGGCCGGAACCGCCCAGGCGCAGACGGCGCCCGCGTCCGTGAGGACCTTCCCGCACGCGCCGCTGCACATCTATCCGCTCGACAGCACGCGCGGCGTCCAGAGCCTGCTGCTGCCCAACGCCGCCATCATCAATACGGGCGACGCGCCGATCACCGTCGACACCCTGCTGTTCGAGGTGATGCGCAGGGGCGATGTCATGGAAACCCGCACCCTTCACGCCGCCGATCTCGAACGCACGGCGAAGGGCGGCGCCGGCCTGCAGGCTTCCGGCATGATGGGCCAGCTCGGCTTCCTGTTCGGCGACGTGCTGGGCGAGCCCGGGGCCAAACTGGCCGCGAGTCCGGCGCTTGCCGCCGGCGAAGGCCTGCTGGTGACGAACCAGATGTTCGCCTGGACCGGCGCGCGGGATAGCCTTCGCATCACCGCTCGCGCCGCCGACGGTACGGTGCTGGGCCAGTCGACGGTCGCCATCGACGGCGCGCCGCCGCAGGCCCGCTACCTGTTTCCGCTGGTCGGCCGGCTCTATGTCCAGGCCGGACCCAGCCCGCACACCCATCACCGCTGGGCCCCGCCCGAGGCGTTCGCCTATGACATCGTCCGACTGGCGGACGGGGGCTCGACCCATCGCGGGGACGGGACGAAGTTCACGGACTACGCCGTGTACGGCGCAAGCATTCGGGCCGCCGCGGACGGCGAGGTTGTCGCGGTGGTCTCGGACCAGATCGAGGATCCGGCCCAGTTCCGCCGCCCCGACGAGACGACCGAGGCCTACTTCGGCCGCATCCAGGCATGGCAGGCCGAAGGCATGGCCAGGGGCGACGCGTTCCTGGCCGGCAACTACGTGGTCATCCGCCATCCGTGGGGAGAGTACAGCGTCTACGTTCACATGAAGCCGGGCTCGGCGCGGGTGAAACCCGGTCAGACCGTAAAGGCCGGCGCGGTGATCGGCCAGGTGGGCAGCTCCGGCTCCTCGACCGAGCCGCACCTGCATTTCCAGGTCTGCGACAGCCCCGGCCCGCTGGACTGCGTCGGCACTCCGGTCGCCTTCACCGGCGCCGAGGTCCCGTTTGCCCTGCTGCCCGGCGCGATCCAGAGCGGGGACATCGTCGAGGCGAAGTAGCGCCCCGCGCCACGAAAAACCCCGCCGGCGTTTCCACCGGCGGGGTTCGTCATTTTCGGGCAGACGTGACGCCTAGCGGATGCCGGCGACTTCCAGCGAGCGGTCGCGCTCGTTCTTCTGCTGCATCTTCAGATCGCCGTACTTGCCGAATTCATCGCGGGCGATGGTGCGGCAGTGGACTTCATCCGGACCGTCCGCCAGGCGCAGCGTGCGCTGGTGAGCGTAGGCTGAGGCGAGACCGAAGTCGGTGGTCACGCCGGCGCCGCCGTGGGCCTGGATGGCGTCGTCGATGATCTTCAGGGCGATGCGGGGCGCCGCCACCTTGATCATGGCGATCTCCAGACGGGCCGACTTGTTGCCGGCCTTGTCCATCATGTCGGCCGCCTTGAGGCAGAGCAGACGGCACATCTCGATGTCGATGCGGGCCTCGGCGACGCGCTGTTCCCAGACCGAGTGATCGGACAGGTACTTGCCGAACGCCTTGCGGCTCATCAGGCGCTTGCACATCTTTTCCAGCGCGACTTCCGCCGTGCCGATGGTGCGCATGCAGTGGTGGATGCGGCCCGGGCCGAGGCGGCCCTGGGCGATTTCGAAACCGCGGCCTTCGCCGAGCAGCAGGGCGTCCTCGACCTTCACGCGGACGTTCTTCAGCAGAACCTCGGCGTGGCCGTGCGGGGCGTCGTCATAGCCGAACACCGGCAGCATGCGGACGATCTCGATGCCCGGCGCGTCGAGCGGCACCAGGACCTGCGACTGCTGCTGGTGACGGCTGGCGTTGTCCGGGTCGGTCTTGCCCATGACGATGGCCACCTTGCAGCGCGGATCGCCCACGCCCGAGGACCACCACTTGCGGCCGTTGATGACGTACTCGTCGCCGTCGCGGCGGATGTCGGTTTCGATGTTGGTCGCGTCGGAGCTGGCGACGTCCGGCTCGGTCATCAGGAAGGCGGAGCGGATCTGGCCGTTCATCAGCGGGCGCAGCCAGCGCTCCTTCTGCTCCAGCGTGCCGTAACGCATCAGCACTTCCATGTTGCCGGTGTCCGGCGCGGAGCAGTTGAACACCTCGGACGCGAAGCCGATCTTGCCCATCTGTTCGGCGATCATGCTGTATTCGAGGTTGGTCAGCTGGATGCCTTCGAACTGGAAGGTGTCATCCACGTGCGTCTGGCCGCTGTGCGGCGGCATGAAGAAGTTCCACAGGCCGGCGGCCTTGGCCTTTTCCTTCAGCTCTTCGACGACCTGGACCACTTTCCAGCGCTCGTCGCCGAGGACGTTCATTTCCTCGTTGTAGCGCGGCACCGCCGGGGCGATGTGCTCGTCCATGAACGCGACGACGCGGTCGAGGAACTGGCGTTGCTTGGGGGAGATATCAAAGTCCATGGGTCGGCCCTGCCCTTTTCAAACGGTTGTTTGAAGGGAAGGTATCACCCCGTTGACGCGGGGGGCAAGCACCGAAGTCGATCCTCCCCTCTCAGAGGGGAGGATCATTCCGGGTCCGCCGTCACCGTCAGATCCCCCTCGTCATACCTGTAGTCCAGCAGCTCCCCCGGCGTGCACTCGAGCACGGCACAGAGCTTCGACAGGGTGTCGAACCGCATGCCCCGGACCTTGCCGGTCCGCAGCAGGGACAGCTGGGTCTCCGACAGCCCGATACGCTGGGCCAGATCGCGGGCCTTCATCTTGCGGCGGGCCAGCATGATGTCGAGGGTTACGATGACGGGCACGTATCAGATGATCTCGTCGAGCGCCGATTGCAGTCGCCCGGCCTGGGCCATCATCTTGCCGAGGATCAGGATGGCGCCGCCGATGACGGCGATGACCCAGGTCTCGGTCTCCAGGTGAATGCCGCCGAACCCGTACTCGCCATCCAGCCAGCTCTTGATCCAGGGCACGATCAGGGCGCCGGCGGCCGCGCCCCACAACAGGGACGATCCGACCTCGGCCAGTCCCTGTGAATTGGCGCGGGAGAACAGTTCGCCCCCGGCCACCCGGCCGAAGATCCGGGCTGCGGCAAGGACGCCGCCAAGGTAGATCAGGGCCGGCAGGACATCGACCAGTCGGTACAGCACGGGCTGGAACACCTCTCTCAGCCCCGTCGTATCGCGAAACCGGACGGCTTCGGCGATCGGACCGATCAGCGTCAGCACCTTCAGGAAAACAAGGAACTGCACAGACAGCGTCACCACGGCGATCCAGGCGATGACTTCGAAGGTTCTGGCCTGATCGGTCAGTTTTGCGTTGGACATGATACTTCCCCCCTAGATGATCTGGTCGAGTTCGGACCGCAGCGCGGTCGCCCGGGTGTGGACGAAACCCAGCATCTGGATCAGGCCGCCGATCACGGCGATCAGCATGTCCGTAGGCTCCGTACGAAAGCGAAGCGCGCCCAGGTCGAGCAAGTCGACGACGGTCGGCGTAACCAGCATGGCAACGAGCGCGCCCACCGACAGCCAGCCGCCGACCGCGCCCAGCGTCGCGCTGTTGCGGGCGCTGAAGATCTCGCCGGTAGCAATCCTGCCGAAGATGCCGCCCGCCGCCAGGACGGCGCCGGCATAGCAGAAGCTGGGCAGCGCCAGGGCCAGTCCCTTGAGGAAGCCATCGATCTCCACCTGGCCCAGGCCGTTTCCGAACAGGGCGAACAGGAAGGGGATCACCCCGCCGATGCGCAGATAGTTGATGACAGTCCCCGCGACGATGATGGTCGCGGCGGCCTGCAGGAAGATGGCCTGCCGGCGGAGAGACGCGTCGGAAGCGTCGTACGGCATTGTGGCCGCTCCAGATGTGATAGCGTTATTTTTATATAAGACATAAATTTTCTGAGACGCCACATTAATTCTTCGTAGGCTGTTTCCAACCGCACGCAGCTTGGGCACTCTGGTCCCCATGAACCTGAAAGCGAAACTTCTAAAAGGCCGCTATGTGCGGCTTGAACCGATCACGGCCGACCTGAAGGACGAGTTGCGCGGGGCGATCGACTGCGATCCCGAGGCCTGGGAGATCATGTCGGTCAACGGCTGCGGCGAAGGCTTCAGCGACTTCTGGGGCGCGCTGCAGGGCGAGACCGAACGCGGTGAACGGATCGGCTACGCCATCCGGCGGCTGTCCGACAAACGCGTCGTCGGCACGTCCAGTTTTCTCAACATCCGGCGGCTTCACAAGGGCGTCGAGATCGGCGCGACCTTTCTGCATCCGGACGTTCGATCGGGGCCGGTCAATCCGGAGTCCAAGCGGCTGATGCTGGCCCAGGCCTTCGACGCCGGCGCGATCCGGGTGGAGTTCATGGTCGACGAGCGCAATGCCCGCAGTGAGGCGGCCGTGCTGAAGCTCGGCGCGACCAAGGAAGGCACACTGCGCAACCACAAGATCACCTGGACCGGCCACGTTCGCGACACGGCGGTGCTGTCGATCTGCGACTATGACTGGCAGGCGGTGCGAGAGCGGCTGGACTTCCGCCTTCGGGAATCTTTCAGCTAGGGGACACTGTACCCGTCCTGCGTGCGACCGGGTGACGCAACCCCGCATTGTGCGACAACGCGCCACGCGCTCCCGTTCAGGGTTGGTAACACCTCGCGAGGATGGTGCGGACATGACCGCACTGGCCTGCCTTCGCATTCTGAGCAACCCCGAGCGGGTCGTCGCCGGCGTCGAGACGCCGACTCTGATCGTGCGCAGGATCGTCGCCACATGGCTGGTGGCTCACTGGATGCGACCGCGACGATTTGGCGAAGTCATTCCGGGGGGCTTTGTCCTCAGTGACCCGGACAACAATCAGGTCAGCCCGGCCGCCCTGCTCTCGCTGGCCGGTGAACTCAGGTACTGCGCAGTCTCGCTTGCGCTGTTGAACGGCGGCCAGGCCGACGTCACCCGGTTCGCCGCGCTGCATGCCGCTGATCTCCGCGCGGTTCTGGCGGGTCATATGGTGGTGGAAGGCATGAAGGGCGAGCTGAGCGCCATCGCGGCCCACGGCGTTCATCGCGTGGAGCCCTCTTCGACGGTCACGCCGTTCCGCCTGCTGATGGACGACGCCGCCCTCCTTCAGGAAGCTGTCAGGAGCGCCGCGGCGGCATAGCGCTCAGGGCAGCCGGCGATACCGCCAGTCCATGCCCTGATCCACTCCGTTGATCGTCCCTTCGATACGCGCGCAGAGATCCAGTCCGCAGCGGCGATAGATGACCCGCTGGGGGAAGTCGTGGGCCGGATTCTCGAACACGGCCACGCCGGGTTCGCCAGGCCTGAGCACGAAGGGCGTCGGCGGCTGGGCCTTCAGATAGGCGGTAAAGGTCACGCCCGCGCGCTCGGTGGTGATCGTGCTGAACTCGGTCACCACGGGCTTGCCCGGCCTGTGCGTCTGGGTGAGCCCGGCCATGGATCCCTGCAAGGGCGGCAGCCAGGTCTCGCGGACCGTGCCCCCGGCCGTTTCCTGTGACCAGTCGCCGGCCATCCAGGCCAGATCAGCGACGGTTGAGGTGTCTCCGGCGAATGCCGGCGTGGCCAGCAAAGTCAGAACGATCGCGAGACGTTTCATGGCTGACCCTCCGAAAGCCGGACTGCAGCCTGCCCCAGGATCACGCCGGCGTCACTTCCCCCGCCGCGCCCGGAAGAAGCCGCGCAGGAGATCAGCGCTCTCGTCCGCCAGAACGCCGCCGGTTACCTCCGGCCGCCAGTGGCAGGTCGGCTGGTCGAAGAACGTCGGGCCATGCAACACCGCGCCGCCCTTCGGATCGTCCGCGCCGAACACCAGGCGCCCGATACGCGCATGGCTGATGGCCCCTGCGCACATGGCGCAGGGCTCAAGCGTGACAACCAGCGTCAGGCCGGTCAGGCGGTAATTGCCCAGCGCCGCGGCCGCCAGCCTCATGGCCGCGATCTCTGCATGCGCCGTGGGGTCGTGCGCGCCGATCGGGCCGTTGCCGGCCCTCGCGATGATCGCGCCGGTCGCCGGATCGAGGATCACCGCGCCCACAGGCGTCTCGCCGCGCGCGGCGGCGTCGCGGGCCTCCGCCAGGGCGATCTGCATCGCGTCGATGTCGCTGAGCGGGCTCACGTGGCGAAATCCGTCGATCCGTGCTTATAGAGGGCCGGTATCGCCGGGAGGCGACACAGCCTTCTAACGGAGCGCGTCTGATGACTGCACAGGATTCTTCCCAACAGAATGATCGCGTCGCCAAGGTCCTGGCCCGGGCCGGGGTCGCCTCGCGCCGCGAGGTCGAGCGGCTGATCGGCGAAGGCCGGGTGGCGATCAACGGCGAGACCCTGACCACGCCAGGCGTCAAGGTCGAGCCGGGCGACATCGTCACGGTCGACGGCGAGGTGGTCGGCGGGGCCGAGCCCACGCGTCTGTTCCGCTATCACAAGCCGGTCGGCCTGCTGACCAGCCACAACGACCCGGCGGGCCGCCCGACGGTGTTCGAGACCCTGCCGGACGGTCTTCCGCGCGTCATCTCGATCGGCCGCCTCGACATCAATTCCGAAGGCCTGCTGCTGCTGACCAATGACGGGGCCTTGTCGCGGGCGCTGGAACTGCCCTCAAGCGGCTGGATCCGACGCTATCGCGCCCGGGCGTTCGGCTACACGACCCAGGAGAAGCTCGACAAACTGAAGGACGGCATCACCGTCGAGGGCGTGAAGTACGGCGCGATCGACGCCCACCTCGACAAGGCCACCGGCGACCGTGACGGCGCGCGCAACGTCTGGATCACGGTCACCCTGACCGAAGGCAAGAACCGCGAAGTTCGCCGCGTGCTGGAAGCCATCGGGCTGAAGGTCAACCGCCTGCTGCGCCTGAGCTACGGACCGTTCTCGCTGGGTACGCTCGCCCCCGGCGAGGTCGAGGAAGTCGGCCCCCGTGTGATCCGCGAACTGCTGGTCGACTTCATTCCCGCCGCCAACATGCCCGCCGGCAACGCGGTGCAATTCAAGCCGGCCCTGTCCGCCGGTCGCCGCAGCGGCGCCGAGGACGGCGTCGGCGGCGCGGCCCCGGCGGCGAAACCCCACCGCAACGCCCTGCGTCCCGGCCAGGAGTCCGGTGAGCTGAAAGGCGAGCGACAGGTCAAGAAGCCCGGCTGGGCCAAGGCCAAACCCAAAAAGCCGGGCGGCCTGCGCACGCCGAAGAAGGCTCCGCCCGCCGGCAAAGCCAAGGCCCACTGGTCGGAGACGCCCAAGGGCGCGCGGGCGGCGGGCGCGGCGCGTCCTGAACGTGCGGCGCGACCTGACGGAGCGGCCAAGCCACGGACCTTCGTGAAACCCTCCGGCGCACCGAAGCCGACGGGGCCGCGTGGCCCGCGTCCGACGGGCGGGCAAAAGGGGCCTCGGGCTGGCGGGCCGGGAAAAAAGGGGTAACTCTCGACTCCGCTCATCCTCGCGAAAGCGAGGACGCAGGCATTTTCAGAGCTTCAGCGCACCGTTCAGGCAAAGCAGACGGCTAACCCAAAAGGTCAGCCGCTGCTTTGGCGCTTCGGCAGATTTTGGGTCGCGGACCCGGAACACGAATGGCATTTTCGCTGAATAGCGGCGTTCGCCTCAGCCTGTAGCAAGGCGTCCTGCTGCAATAAGTGGATCGAACAACTGTTCCCACAGTCTGCGCCGGTCTGTTTCGACGTCGGCTTTGAGGATCATGCCAGCCTGCAGGTTCTGAGCTAGCCCATAGGCCTGAACAGACTGCCGGCTTAACCGCACCCGGACGCGGTACACGGGCTCCTTGATGTCAGAGGGAACAGAGGGGTCGGACAGATTGGAAACACTCCGCGCGATCATGAGTATTTCCCCTTCAACAAAACCGAAGCGCTGGAAGGGGAATGCCAGCACCTGAAGGCGAGTCCGTTGTCCAACCCGCAAGAAGCCGGCAGCCCTGGTTGGAACGAAGAGCTGCGCCTCCAATGGCGTCCCATCAGCGATCAGCGACGCCATCGGTTGACCTGCGCCGACGACCTGACCCGGTTGAGCGATCAGATAACTAACCGTCCCCGCAATGGTGGCTTGCAAGGACTGTCGTTGAACGAGCTCCAACTCTGCTCTGCGCTGGCTAAGCGTGCTGTCCTCGCTGTCGAGCGCGGCGATGTCGCCCGAAAGCCGGGCGGGCAGCGCGGCCAGCTGTCCCCGAAGGTCATTGATTGAAGTCGCCAATCGAGAACGTTCCGCCCCAAGGCTGATGAGTCCGGCCCGCTCTTGAAGGACTTGTCGGCGGCGCCTGTCCACTTCACTCCCCGGAGCGAAGCCCTCGCGCTGAAGGCTCGAAATTCGAGTTAGATCCTGCTCTGCCAGCTTGACGACATCGATCTGGACAGCGAGCGAAGCATCGACGGAAGCAAGCGCCATCTTTGCTCCCGATATCTGGTTCGTCAGGTGCTCACGCTCGGCCGCTGCCGCCGCCTTCAAAGCTGTTCGGCGTTGAGCCAACGCCAGGGCCTGCTGATCAGACTGAACAAGCTGTCCCTCAAGGACAGGCCCCCCCGCCACCGAACTTGAAGCGTCGCCCAGGACAAACAGCTGCGAGCCGACCTCGACGCGTTGCCCCTCGACAACGCTGACGGTTGAAACCAGCCCGGACCTCGGAGCGACAACCTGAATTACGCCGCCCTGCGGCGTGATGACCCCGGACACCGTTTCGCGGCGTGTGAACTTGATGAAAACCAGACACAGAAACAGTGACAGGCAGACCAATGTTAGAATGGTGGTCCAGACAGCGATGGACGGAGGGTGCGAAATGCGGACCTCGCCCCACAGTCGGCGTCGCTTCGCTTCGATCGCTTCGTCCCGAAAGAGCTTCATGAAGTTGCGAATGCCTTGGCTAGTCTAGCCAGTTCGGTGACCTCGGTGATTTTGCCCTCCTCGACACGCAGCACCCGGTCAGCGCAATCGATCACCCCCTGCCGGTGCGCCACCATGATCCTGGTTATTGGAAGCGCGGACAGGTTGCGCATGATGGCTGCTTCCAGATCGGGGTCGAGGTTGGCGGTTCCTTCGTCCATCATGAGCATTGAGGGTTGCTTATAAAGGGCGCGGGCGAGCAACACGCGTTGCTTCTGTCCGCCCGACAAAATTGAACCCATGTCCCCGATCAAGCTATGATAGCCCATCGGCTTTTCGAGTATTTCGTCGTGGATACATGCTGATCGGCAAGCCTCTTCAACGCGGGCCATATCAACATGCGTGTCGAAGAATGTGACGTTATCTGCGATCGTTCCGGACAGTAGCTGGTCATCCTGCATCACGACCCCGAGCTTCTCGCGGAATGTGCGCAGACCGAGCACGCTGATGAGCTGACCATCGATCCTGATATCGCCTTCTGATGGCGCATAGAGCCCCATCAAGATCTTGAGCAGAGTTGTCTTCCCGCCCCCGGAGGGACCAACAATTGCGAGACATTCGCCTGACCCAATCGCTAGGCTGATATTACGCAGGACCCAGGGGTCATGGGGTGAATATCGGAAGCTCATGTCCTGGACGCTTACAGAACCCTCTATCGGTTTGGCGAATACACCGCCTGTGTCGATACCTTTTTCGGCATCGGCATGGACGATGTCCGCGAGACGTTCCAGGTGAAGACCCAGCATTCGGAACGTAAAGAATGCCCCGACCAAGCCGTTCGCACGTCCGGTAAATTGGCCGACGTAGCTCTGGAAAGCGAAATACATCCCGAGGGTCATGGCGCCGTCCATGACCTGGATGGCTCCGAAATAGAGCATCAGAAGCCCTTGAGCCGCCTGCGCGAGCCCCAGGCCCGCACCGCCCCACAGGCCGAATGACGCTTGCCGAAATGAGTTGTTGAGTTGATCTGCCATGGCGTTCTGCCAGAGGGCGTGCCGCTCGTTTTCTCGGCCGGCGATTTTTATCGCCCGGACCCCGCGCACTGTCTCCAGGAACACCGACTGGGTTTTGGCCGACAGCCCGAGTTGTTCGTCGGCAAATCGTCTGCTGACCGGAAAGGCGAAGGAACGGAAGCCTAAGATCAGTGCGATATTTAGGAGCACCAACCCTGAAAGCAGCGGCGAGTACAGAAACATCATGATCCCAACGGGGATAATCATCAGCCCATCAAGGACGACTGAAATGATGCCGCCGGTAAGAAAACTCTGGATTGGGGAGAGTGAATTGAAGCGCGTAAGAATATCACCAATGTGCCGTCGTTCAAAGAAATCGGCAGGAAGGCGAAGCAAATGCTTTAAAAGATTTCCGGATAGCTGAATGGATAGGCGTTGACCTATGTGAAGCTGCAAGAAACCCCGGACCGACTCTATGGCAATCTGGATCGCTGCCAGCGCGCCGAAGCCGATTAGGATCGCATTCAGGAGACTTCGATCACCTTTGCCGATCACTTCGTCAACGACCAACTGGCTGGATAACGGTGCGATCAGCCCAAGCCCCTGAAGCAGGCAGGCCAACAAGAAGAGTTGCACAAGCACGGGAGTGAAGCCGGACAATCGACTCCACAGATCAGCCATGCGCACGCGCTCGACCGCCGCCCGTTTTTCGAAGTGCGGCGCCAACGTCAGTTCGAGGACAACGCCAGTAAAGTGCTTTGATACTTCGTCGAGCAGCAGAACTCGCTGACCCCGAGCAGGGTCCAAGACGGTCACGCGCCGTTTGTCCGCCCTGGTCACAACGACGTAGTGGTCCAGATCCCAATGGAGGATCGCCGGCAATACAAGCTTGGGCAAATCATCAAGGTCGCAGCGGATGGGCCGACTGGAAAATCCTATGGCGTCGGCAATTGCGATCAGCGTCTTCAGGCTCGTGCCGGTGAGGGAGACCGGAAATCGTCGACGAAGCTCCTGCAACGTCTCGCGATGACCGTGATGGGCGGCAACCATGACCAGGCAGGCTAGCCCGCACTCAGACGCTTCCGCCTGAAGCACGACCTTGGCGCCGCCTTGTCCGTACGCAAGACCTGCTCGGAAATCGTCTAACACGAACGCAAGCGCCGGGCTGAGATGGTCTGCGGAATCAAGCTCAATGAACGGACCATCCAGCGCTTCGTAAACTCACGGACGTCCTCGTCGCTGGCTCCCTCGGTCACCGACTCCCAGGCGCCAAGGAGGAGGCCGCGACCGTAAAGTCGCACATGCGGGAATACCGCGAGGCGCAACTCAGCCATTGCCGTTAGATGTGCAGGATTGAAGTCCGTGAACCGGACTGAAAGTGGAGTCGCATGCAACGCCGCGAAGTCGAGTGTTTCGAGCGCTCGTCTGACGGTCGCGCAGGCCACGCAGTCTTCGAGCGTAAACAGGATGACCGCGAGTGGTGTTCCGGCAAGTTCGGATCGCACCGCCTCCGGCGAAACGTCTCGCCAAGTCATTTGCGGTCGTCTGCGTCGGGTTCGTCGAACCAGGCCTTCGCTGCGGAAACCTGATCGAGGACCGCATCCACCGTGAAGGCCGGATGGCCATTCTCGTCACCCACGACACTCCGAACCCACCTCCCGCCTGCTGAGCGCGCGGTCTCCAGATCCTGAACCCCCTCCTTGCCCAGAACGGGGTCGTTCTTGCTGTACGCAATGAACACCGGCGGCCCGGAGTTCACGAGGCTTGCACAACTCACGTCACGCAATTGTCCAGAACCGCGATCCATCAGCAGGCCAAATGGCGCGCGGTAGGTTTGCATCCAGCTTGACGACGCCCAGCCGGCCCGCTGCGCCGACGGCGAGCAAAGAGGAGCCAGCAGATAGACGCCGCGGACATCGGGGTAGGCACGGGTGAATGCAAGCGCCAGCATTCCACCAAAGCTGACGCCTGAAACGTAGGTTGGAGCCGCCAGTGAAGGGTGTGATTTCCTCAACGCATCCTGGAGCGCGCGAGCCTCCTCGATCATCTCCGGTAGAGTGCTGTCTCCCGCCGGCATGATCGCGTCCGGAAACCCGCCGCCGCCGACAAAGCCAATGTCCAGCACCGAAACACCCGCGTTCAACCATGCCATCACGTCGATCTCTGGTGCGGCCGGGAGCGGAAGGAACGGGCCTCCATGGAACCGGACTGCGAGGCCAACAGGGGCGCCTAACGGCGTATAGTAGTGTCCGGTCAACGTGCGACCGCTGGCGTCCCGGGTCGTTATCGTCTCAGCCCCAAACGATGCGCGACATGACAACTCCAGGCTCGCACCCCGCCGTTCCAGAACGAGGCAGATTTCCTTTTGGTCGCCGACGATTCGCGGTTCCAGGAGCAGTCTGTTGGCCGCTGAAGTCCCCACGAGCCGCCATGCGCGCGCGCCGTATTCCCCAACTAGAGGCTGGCCGCGCGCAGTCTCATAGTTGGATCGCACCAAGTCTGATCGGGCGGAATCTCTGTCCAGCGACAACACCGTTTGGGCGCCACCGACCAGCGGACGCAAGGCGAGCCGACCGGACGCGGCGTCGCGGATGACCAGCGCAGGCACGCCATCCATAGCGCCAATTTGCTGCTCGTTATCGGTGTCAGGTGATGTGATCGTCGTGATTTCACCACCAACATGCCAGAAATAGTCGTCTGTCTGCACCGCGCCAAAGGACCTATTCTTACATCGCAGGCCAATGGTCGGCGGCCCGGTGCGATGGGGCGTGAGGGTGCTGTTTCTGAACTGGGCACAGGCTATGGGTGTTGCCCGATCACACTTCGGCTTGTCGAACCGACAAGCAATGATCTCATACGTGTCGCCGGCTGCCGTTGTTGGTCGGGCGCGCAGGTAGACCGCCATGTCTGCGGCGAGATGAAGTGACGAGACAGCTGGATCATTTTGAAGGGCGCGCGTCTCACGCAGAAGCGAGTTCTGCAATCTAAACGTCGTCTGACCACCAATGGCTATCGCGCGAAGGTTGTTACCTTCGTAGTACCAGACGTTGTTGGAGTAGCTCCCCCAGATCGGCAACACGTCGAGCTGCTTGACCTTTCGGCCGGTCGCAGTCTCGTAGATGTCGGTGGCTAGATGCTCCTGCGACAGCCATGTCGCCACGACATAAGAACCATCCGGAGAAAAGTACGCGGAGAGCGGAAATGAGGGGTGCGCAGGCTTCTGAGCGTCTGCGCGCGCGCACCCCAACAGCAGGAAGGCCAGGCAAAGGGCCACCCGGAAAATCATACGGCTAGTCTCCGAATGGCCCCGTGGGCCCTATCGACAGAACCTTGAGCCCGTATTGGTGCTCGCCTTCAATTTGATCTTATGGTTCGCCGGATCGGTTTCCAGTTCGAATCCCTCCGAGGCCGCAGTGAATACGGCGGTTTTCCCCTGGGCCGCGCAGGACTGCATGAACGTCTGTCGACTTTCTTCGCCCGAGAGCCAGTTACCGAACGCCTTAAGAACCTTTCCGACATCTTCGAAAAAGCCGAAGCTCATTTCCGCGTACCCGTACGAATAGAAGTCGCCGAGGAGCTGGTCACGCTGATCGCTTCCTTCCTCGCCCGGCAGTCCGTCATTATCAGTGGGCAGCGATCCGCCAACGACCGCAGTCAGTTCATCAACCGTCAATTCACGCACCTGAATTCCCCAAAAGGTTGCTTACATCCATTACGTGAGTGACTGTCGCCCCGGTTGTCAATGGGCATTTCTCGCGTTTCGGTAATTTCACACATTGACCCGCCTCATAGGGCTTTCATCAACTGATGAAGTCACGGCTTCCTCGCGATCTGGACGGTCGAACTCCGCACGATTTTGGACATCAGAGACAATCACGTGCTGAACGACCATCGCCTCGCCAGCCACCAATCATGACCCGTTCTGTCGCCGCTATGTCGGAGAGCGTGAGGTCGGTTCATCTTGTCTCCGCCACGGGGTGAGGCATGTTCCACAGTCTGACAGGGCGTCAAATTCCGACGACGTGCGCACTCAGCGACCGGGTAGCGCCATGGCCCCATGCGCGATCACATCTCGTGCATCGGCGAGACGACCTTCAATCGGCGCTTCCAGCGTTTCGGCATCAGACAGGCTGACTGCCTCTCGCACGTCCACGTTCTCGGAAAGACCCGGGTGGGAAATCCACGCTCCCGGAGGGGCTTTCACGCCAAGATCTGCCCTTTCCGCCGTCGCTTGCGCATCGCGTCCGCTCTCTGAACACGCCCCACCCGACGCAGCCCTTCGGACCCAATCCACTTCGCCGCGTCAGGCACGACAAGATACCGCTCGCCGCATCCGGCCCCCTGGAGACGGTGAAACTCCGGCCGAAGGCCTGGGGCGTGCGCATGGAGCATGCGCTCCGCAGTTCCCTCTGCGCGCTCATCGGGCGCGAGAGATCGGCGCTTCCTGATCTCCCAAGACTCTACGCCGACAGGACTTTTCGCCGGCAGGTTGCGGCCGGTGTCCGCAACGAGACCGTCTGTCGCTTCTGGACTGTGAACCTCCCGAAAGGTCAGCTTGGGGAGGACAGCGCGACGACGCTCGGCGGCCCTATGGGGAGGATACCCGCTCCTGCTCCGTCCGCTGCGCTTCCAGCCGAAGCGCCAGCGTCCGCGTACGGCGGA